>NZ_JBHWBP010000028.1:0-41995 GCF_042735575.1 Streptomyces sp. NPDC059564
GGCCCGCCAGCTTGGTGACGGTGCCGTTCTTCTGCACCGACTCGGCAGCGCCGCCGACCGTGTCGACGATCGGGTCGACGGCCTGCGGGGCGCTCTCCACCACCTGGACCGCCATCCGGGGCCTCGCGAGGCCTTCGAGCGGGCCTTCCCGGCCTGACCGCGGCCGGCCCCGCCGTAGCCGGCTCCGCCGCTGCCCGCCGGTGGGCAGCGGCGGGCAGCGGCTGGGCCGGGTCACTGCCAGCCGTAGCGCTCCCGAAGACGGTCCGTGACCAGCCGGAACCGGCCCCGGTCCAGCGCGCAGGCCTCGCGGCGCATGCCCGACTCGTGCACCCGCAGCACCCGGTCCAGGTCCACCCAGGACTCCCGCCCCGCGGCGTCCCAGGGTCCGGAGCCGATCGGCACCCACTCCCGGTCGGCGTCGTGCCGCTTGCTGGAGAGCTGGACGGCGAGCAGGGTCCGCCCGCCCGCCTCCCGCGCGACCACGAGCACCGGGCGGTCCTTGCCGCGTCCGTCGTTCTCCTCGAAGGGGACCCAGGTCCACACGATCTCGCCGGGGTCCGGATCCCCGTCCGGATCGGGCGCGTACTCCATGCGGACCGGTCCGATGGCGCGCGGGTCGGCCTCGGCGGTGGCGGCGGAGCCGTCCCGTCCGGGCTGCTCGACGTGACTGTTGCCGTGATGCGAAAGTGCCGTCATCCGGGGCAGGTTACTGGGTTTCGCGGCGCCTGTCGCGCAGCGTCCGCCACCCCGGGCGGGAAACCCCCTCGGCGGTGAAGCCCCTGCTCAGCGCCTATGGCGGGCCGGTCCCCTGGCATGATCGAGTCCGAGATCGAGGGAGATTCATGCGCAGGGAGAAAGAGGCGCCGCCGAGCGGAGCGGCAGCCGGCGGCGTACGGCGCCGGGGCGCGGGGCACGCCTTCGCCCAGAGGATCACCGACGGCCTCGAACCCCGTACGTGGATCGTCGCCGTCGCGGTGCTGACCGGCTGGCACGCCGCGGGATTGGCCGGAGTCGGGTGGGGCGTGTTCTCCGCGTTCTTCTGCGGGGTCGTGCCGATGCTGTGGATCCGGTGGGGGCAACGGCGCGGGTACTGGGGCGACCGGCACGTGCGCCGCCGCCAGGACCGGCTGATCGTGCTGCCCGGAGTCATCGCCTCCGTGGCCCTCTGCATCGGCGGCCTCGTGCTGCTCGGTGCGCCCCGGGAGATGACGGCCCTGGTCGTGGCGATGCTCGCGACGCTCCTCGGGATCCTGGCCGTCACCACCCGCTGGAAGATCAGCGTGCACACCGCGGTCGCGGGCGGAACCGTCGCCATCCTGGCCCTCACCTACGGGCCCTGGCCGCTGGCAGGCAGCGTCCTGGTCGCCCTCGTCGGCTGGTCCCGCGTCCGGCTCGGCGACCACACCCTCGCCCAGACGCTCGCCGGCGCGGCCCTGGGCGCCGCCCTCGCGGGCGCGGTCTTCCTCGCCCTGCGCTGATGTCGGTTCCGCCCGGCTTTCCTTGGCGTCTCCTTACCGCCGCCTTAAGCGGAACCTAAGGTTCGTCGCGATCGGGCGGGGAGGGCCGAATGTCCGTTTCGCTGGGGCTAGCGTGCTGCCGCACCCCCAACTCACCGGTAATACAGAGGCAGGCACGCGATGGGCAGTACGAGCGGTCACCGCCGCAGGACCAGCGGCAAGGCGAAGGCGACGGGAGCGATCGTGGTGGCGGCGGTGATCGGTGGCGCCGCCTTCGCGTTCACCGGCACCGCCCAGGCCACGTCGGTCGGCGCCGTGTACACCACCTCCAGTTCCTGGAGCGGGGGTTACACCGGCCAGTACGTCGTCACCAACAACACGGCCGAGGCCCAGCCGGACTGGACCCTCCGCTTCGACCTGCCCGCCGGCACGAAGATCGACTCCCTGTGGAACGGCACCCACACCGTCGACGGGCAGCACGTGACCGTCCGGCCCGCGAGCTGGAACCGCACGCTGGCACCCGGGGCGTCCGTCACCATCGGGTTCGTGGCCAGTGGGGCCGGCAGCCCCGGGAGCCCGAAGGGGTGCCTCATCAACGGGGTGAAGTGCTCCGTCGACCAGGGCGCGACGCCGCAGCCCAGCGGACGCCCCACCGGCGCCCCCACCCCCGCGCCGACGGCCCCGACGGCCACCCCGACCCGGACCGCGACGGCGACCCCGACTCCGACCGCGACGTCGACGGCGACCCCGACCGTCCCCGCACCCGCCCCCGGCGCCGGGGCGCGGTTCGCCCCGTACGTCGACACCTCCCTCTACCCGGCCTACGACCTCCTCGAGACCGCGGCGCGCACCGGCGTCAAGGAGTTCCACCTCGCCTTCGTCACCTCGGGCGGCGGATGCACACCGCTCTGGGGCGGCGTCACCGACCTGGCGAGCGACAAGGTGGCCGCGCAGATCGGCGCGCTGCGCGCCAAGGGCGGTGACGTACGCGTGTCGTTCGGCGGTGCCTCCGGGCGCGAGCTGGCGCTCAACTGCGCGAGCGCCGACGAGCTCGCGGCGGCGTACGGGAAGGTCATCGACCAGTACCGGCTCACCAAGGTCGACTTCGACATCGAAGGCGCCGCCCTGCCGGACACCGCCGCCAACTCCCGCCGCGCACAGGCCATAGCGAAGCTGCAGAAGGCCCACCCCGGCCTGGACGTGGCGTTCACCCTGCCCGTGATGCCCGAAGGCCTGACCCAGCCGGGCGTCGCCCTGCTGGCCGACGCCCGCAAGAACGGCGTACGGATCGACGCGGTCAACATCATGGCCATGGACTACGGCCCGGCGTACAGCGGGGACATGGGGCAGTACGCCATCCAGGCCGCGACGGCGACCCAGGCCCAGATCAAGGGGGTGCTCGGACTCTCCGACCAGGCCGCCTGGAAGGCCGTGGCCGTCACCCCGATGATCGGGGTCAACGACGTGGCGACGGAGGTCTTCACGGTCTCCGACGCCACGCAGCTGGCGGAGTTCGCCGCGGCCAAGGGGATCGGGCGCCTCGCCATGTGGTCCGGGACCCGTGACAAGCAGTGCGCGGCCGGAGCCGTCAACTACGCGGACGCCAGCTGCAGTTCCATCCTCCAGGAGCCGCTGGCCTTCACCAAGGCGTTCAGCGCCCTGCGTTAGAGGCGCGCAGCACCGCCAGCACCTGCGCCGTGATCCCGTTCTCGTTGCGCTCGAAGTCGGCCCCGGTCAACTGGCCGGGGTCGGCGGGCAGTCCGGTGAGCACCGGGGTGTGCAGGTGGCCGCCGGGCAGGTCCGGGCGGAGTTCGAGGCGCAGCCGGTTGGAGCGGTACGCCACCTCGTTGGAGAGGTAGCCGCCGCCTCCGCCCGCCACGGCGCGCGAGCCGGGGGTCGGCCCGTCCTCCCGGTCCACGGGGCCCTGCTGCCCGGCCGGTATCTCGGTGACGGCGGTGTTCAGGCGTACGGGGTAGGGCGTCTGGACGGTGGTCATGGCGTCCGTGGGCAGGCTGGTCCGCAGGAACTCCGCTCCCGGGCCGAGCCCCGGCGCCGTGACGGGGTGGTCGTACGTACCCCCCGAGAGGGCGGCCGCGTTGTCCGGGTACGGGTCCGCCGAGCGGGCCCGGCCCGCCCAGGCCTCCAGGGTGAACAGCCCGGGATAGCCCTGGCTGATGCTGGTGATCATGTCGGCGGAACGCGGGCCCGCCGCCAGCCGGGGGCCGTAGGCGCGCTCGACGATCCCGGCGTCGAAGTCGGCGTACCGGACGGGCAGGACGACCGCCCGGAACTCGGCCACCGTCCCGTCGGCCAGCGTCATCCGGCGGCCGTTGAGCTGGAGCGCCGCCGAGCCGGACGGGTTGGCCCGGCGCAGCTCGGCGTCCAGCCCGAAGGGGTCGAACCCGCTGACGAAGATCCGCCGTACCCCCTGGGCGGCGCGGAACTCGTTGGAGGTGAGACCGCGCGAGGCGTCCTCGAAGCGGGACTTCAGGGCCGCCCGGTCGACGGGGAACGCCGGCTGCCAGCGGGCGAGCCGTACGGTCATCGCCAGCCGGGCCCAGTACAGCGGCCGGTCGTCGCCGGTGGCCAGGTCGCCGCCCGGCCGCCGCCCCTGCGCCCGGTTCACGGCGGCCTGCCACAGCGCCTCGCCCCACGTGCCGAGCAGCCGCTCCGCCTCGGCGGCGTCGCGCGCGGAGCACAGGGCGGCCGGGAAGCGGCGTACGAAGGTGTCCAGCCCGGCCTGTTCGGGGAACGCGGCGGTCCGGGGATCCGCGAGGCGGCTCTGCTCCGGGTCCGGCGCGGGTACGGAGTCCGCGGTGACGGTGCCGCGGCAGCCGGGCGCGGTGTCGGCGTGGGCGGCGGCCGGCGGGAGGACGGCGGTGACGCCGAGGAAGGCGGCGGCGAGGGCCGCACGACGTAAGAACATCATGCGGTGTGACATTACATAGGCCTCGCGCAGCCACGGAGGAGGAGTTCCGGCCTTCCGGTCCGGCCTTCCGGTCGGGCCTTCCGGTCCGGCCTTCCGGTTCCGTGTTCCCCCAGCGCCGTCCGGTCCGCTACGGAGCCCCGTGCTCCGCCGCCGCCCCCGGCGGCCAGTGCTCCGCCCAGCCCTCGGCCGCCTCCAGCTGCGCCGCCAGAGCCAGCAGCCTCGGCTCCGCGTTCGCCGGGCCCAGCAACTGCGCGCCCAGCGGCAGCCCGTCCGGGGTGAACCCCGCCGGGACGCCGATGCCCGGCCAGCCCAGCACGTTCCACGTCCACGCGTACGGGCACGCCGCGATCATCGCCCGGTCCGTGGCCAGCGCCCCCAGACCGGCCAGGGCGCCGATGCGCAGCGGCGGCGTGGCCGTCGTCGGGGTGAGCACCACGTCGAAGCGGCCGAACAGCTCTCCGACCCGGCGCCGCAGCAGCCCCTCGGCCCGCCGCGAGAGCCGTAGCGCCGCCCCGCCCAGCAGGCGCCCCGTACGGGCCGCCCCGTGGGTCCGCGCGTCCAGCAGCGCGGGATCCGGAACCCGGGCGGCCAGCTCGCGCACCCCGGCCGTGGCGCGCGGGACGAAGGCCAGCCCGATCGGGCCGTAGCGCGGATCCTCGGCAACCACCTCGTGCCCCAGCGCCTCCAGCCGCCCCGCCAGCCGCTCCACCGCCGAACGGACCACGGGGTCGAGGGGAGTGGCCGACGCCGTGAAGGCCGTCCCGAAGGACAGGGCGATCCGCAGCCGGCCCGGCGCGCGCCCGGCCGCCTCCACGGCGGAGAAGGGGGCCGGGCGGTGCAGGTCCCCGGGGTCCGGGCCGCTCGCCGCCTCCAGGAGCAGGGCGGCGTCCGCCACCGTGCGGGCCAGCACGCCGTTGACCGTGAGCCCGTGGAAGGCCTCGGGCTCCGGCCAGGTCGAGATGCGCCCGCGCTGCGGCTTCACCCCCACCAGGTGGGTCCAGGCCGCGGGGATCCGTACCGAACCCGCCCCGTCGGAGCCGAGCGCCGCCGGCACCAGCCCGGCCGCCACGGCGGCGGCCGAACCGCCGGAGGAACCGCCGGGCGTGCGGGCCGGGTTCCAGGGATTGCGGGTCTCGCCGAAGGCGTGCCCCTCGGTGAACGGCCACTGGCCCAGTTCCGGCGTCTGGGTCTTGCCCACGATCACCGCTCCGGCCGCGCGCAGGCGGCGTACCGCCTCGCTGTCGGCCGTCCGCGGCGGGAAGTCCCCGGCGCAGCCGAAGGCCGTGGGCTCCCCGGCGACGTCCATGTCGTCCTTGACGGCGATCGGCACGCCCAGCAGCGCCAGCCGTGCACCGCGGGCCAGCCGTGCGTCCGCCGCGTCGGCCTCGGCCAGCGCCGCCTCGGCGCGGACGACCCGGAAGGCGTTGAGGGAGGCCTGGGACGCGGCGATCCGCTCCAGCGAGCGCTCCGTCAACTCCCGTGCCGTCACGTGACCTTCGGTCAGTGCGGCCGCCATCTCCCGCAGCCCCGCCGGGCCTCGGCGCACGGCACCGCCCAACACCCCCGGCGCCTCCGCGGAACCGGACGCACGCGACGTACCCGCCATCGGACTTCCCCCCTTACCGATCGGTAGTACCGACGGTAAGGGGGGAGGCCGCGATCCGGAAGGGACGAAGGATCTAGACCCAGCCCTCCAGTGAGGCCATGAACCCGTCGAAGTCGTCCCGGTGGATGGTGTGTCCCGCTCCGGCGACCGAACGGACCTCGAATCCCCGCTCCCGGAGCAGCGCGGCCCGCTCCGGGGAGATCAGGAAGCTCGGATCGGCGAGCTGGACGAGCGAGGGGACCACCGGCGCGGCCGGCAGCAGGTCCCGGCCGGTCAGCGGGGCCAGGCTCAGCGCCGTGGCCTCGTCCCACACCGCCAGGGTCCGCTGCTCCACGTCCACATCGGCCTCGTCCCAGCGCGGGTTCATCGCCCGGATCTGCTCCTTGCCGGCCGTCTTGAACGAGGCGAACACCTCGGGGCCGAAGCCCGGTTCGGGGAAGGCCAGGTGCCAGGCCGGGTCCGAGTACACCGCCCGCGCCGGCCTCAGCCGGTCCACGGCCAGGGCCAGGGTCAGACCGCCGAGGGAGTGTCCGATGGCCAGCTCGGCGCCCGTCGGCAGGCTCTCCACGACGTCGTCCGCGAAGAGTTCGGGGCTGTACTCGCCCCGCCCGCTGGCACCGTGGCCGCGCAGGTCGACGGCGATCACCCGGTAGCCGAGCCCGGCGAGGGCGGGACCGACCCGGCGCCAGGTGCGGTGGTCGGCCATGATGCCGTGGACCAGGAGGGCGAGGCGGTCGCCCTCGCCCCAAGTCTGCGTGTGCAGCTGCACGGTGGAGCCTTTCTCGGAGGAACGGAGCAATGCGATAAGGAGGAGAAGAAGTCAGCGGACCCCGCGGATCGGCCGGACGGCAAGGGCGCCCGCCACGGCCAGTACGGCGGCGACGATGAACAGCGCCGTGTACCCGCCGCTCACCGAGACGATCAGCGAGGCGATGAAGGGCGCGACGATCTGCGGTCCGGCGTTCGCGACGTTGAGCACGCCCATGTCCCGCGCCGCGTCCTCGGCCTTGGGGAGCACCATCGTCACGAGCGCGGTGTCCACCGCCATGTAGCAGCCGAACGCCAGCCCGTTGACCACCGAGAAGGCCAGCATCGCCGTCCAGCTGGCCGACACGGCCGGGATCACGAGCGCGACCGCCGACAGCAGGGCCGAGGCGCCGACGAACAGCTTGCGGCGGTTCATCCGGTCGGACAGGTAGCCGCCCAGGACGGTGGAGAGGACCATCGCCACGCTCGTCAGCGGCATCAGCAGCGCCACAGCGGCCTCCGGCTTCATCCCCTCCGGCAGCACGGTGTGGTCCTGGAGGATGTACAGCTGGTAGCCGCTCACCGCGAAGTAGCCGAGCACGAGCAGCGCCCGCCCGATGAACGCCCAGCGGAAGTCGTGGTCCCGCAGGGCGCTGCTGAAGGCCGCCAGCTGGGCCCGGGCGGGCAGCGGGGCGCGGGCCGGGAGCCGCTGCTCGCGGGCGCAGGCGGTGAACAGCACCGCGGAAGCCGCCACGAGCGCGCCGAAGACGAGGTAGCCGGTGCGGTAGTCGTCGGAGAACGCGGCTCCGGCCAGCGCGCCGAGGGTGGACCCGAAGGGCAGCCCGAGGCCGACGGCGGCCGAGGCCTTGCCCCGGGCCGTCAGCGGGATCCGGTCGGGCACCACGGAGGTGAGGGCGGCCTGGTAGACGTTCATCACGGCCTGGCCGAGGCACCAGGCGATGGTGATGAGCAGGACGGTGTCGGCGAATCCCAGCAGGAACATCGCGGGGACCGCCGCGAGTCCGCCGCCCAGGATCCACGGATTGCGCCGTCCGCTGCGGTCGGACAATGCGCCGGCGACCGGGTTGAAGACGGTCGCGAAGATCGCCGAGACCCCCGCGATCAGGCCGAAGTTGGAGACCTTGTCCGCCGGGTCGATGTGCTCGACCTGGAGCGCGAGCAGGATGCCGGCGACACCGACGTAGAGGGCGTACATCGCGGAATTGCCGACGAGCAGCAGCGGCAGCAGGCCTCGCGTGGGGGCGGGAGCGGCGGACGCGTCGGAGGTGGCGGCGGCGGTGCCGGTGCCGGGGGAGGAAAGGGCCACGGTGCCCTCCTGGGCAGCGAGTGCGAGCGGATGAGGGGGTGCGCGCCACCCCGTCGCGACGGCGGGGGTGCGTCGGAGCGCGACGGGGCGGCGGCACGGCTGGGCACGACGTCGACACGTGCGGCGCCACCTCGTGAGGAAGGGAATGTGACGCCTGGGTTACACGTGTCAATGAATCGTGTAACCACTGTGTAGCATTCGTTTCAGGCCATCCGCTAGACCCCGGTCGTGATCGGTCTGGAAAGATGCGACGGCAATGTCTCACTCACCGAACCCGCCGACCAGCGCCGACGTCGCCCGCCTGGCCGGCGTATCGCGCGCGACGGTCTCGTACGTGCTGAACAACGCCGAAGCCGTGCGCATCAGCGAGCCGACGCGCCGCAAGGTCCGCGAGGCCGCCGAGGAGCTGGGCTACGTCCCGCACGCCGCCGCCCGCAGCCTGCGCGCCGGGCACACCCGGATCGTCCTGCTGCCCACCTCGCACGTACCGGTGGGCCCCCTGTACAGCGCCTTCCTCAACGAGCTGCAGTGGGCCCTGCGCCGCCTCGACTACACGGTGGTGCAGTACGGCAGCCTCGGCCTCGGCGGCGACGAGGCCGCGCGGGCCTGGGCCGAACTGCGGCCGGTGGCGGTGATCTCGCTCGGCGAGATCACCCTGTCCGCGCACAACGTCGCCACGCTCAAGCGGGCCGGTGCCCGCGCGGTGATAACGCTGGGCCCGGTCGCGGTGCCGGGGGCGCACGCCCTCGTGATGGACCAGACGGAGGTGGGCGCGAAGGCCGCCGCCCACCTCGTCGAACGGGGCCACCACCGGATCGGCGTGATCGTTCCGGAGGAGGGCGGGCTGGAGCTGTTCTCCGCACCCCGCCTGGCCGGAGCCGGGACGGTGCGGGGCGCGCGGATCGAGGCGCTGCCGATGGCCTACACCGAGGAGTCGGCGGCCGCGCTGGCGGCCCGGTGGCGCTCGCTGGGCCTGGACGGGGTGTTCGCGTACAACGACGAGTACGCGATGCTGCTGATGCGGGCCCTGCAGGACGCGGGTCTGCGGATCCCCGAGGACGTGGCCGTCATCGGCGCCGACGACCTGCTCCTCGGGCGGCTGCTGCGGCCGAGGCTGAGCACGGTCCAGATCGAGATGCCCTCGGGGGACCACCTGGCCTCGCTCGTGGACCGGGCGGTACGGGAGCCGTCGGAGATCACCCGGAGGCACGACCTGATGGCGGCGGTGGCGCTCCGGCGCGAGTCCACCTGACGCCATCGGCGCCTCCCCGGTACGCCGCGGGGGGCCGTTGACAGGCGGCGACGCTGGGGCGGAGACTGCGGGCGCGCCCCACCGGGCGTGCCCGGCGGCGTGCCCCGGTGCCCACACCGGCACCGCCGCGCCGCCGCCCGTACGGATCCGCGCAGGAGAGACCCCATGAGCATCCGCACCGTCCGCGACGTGTACGTCGTCGACGCCGTCCGCACCCCGATCGGCAAGTTCGGCGGGGCCTTCGCCGGGGTCCGGCCGGACGACCTGGCCGCCCATGTGGTCCGCGCCCTGGTGGACCGTACGCCCGACCTCGACCCGGCCCGCATCGACGACGTCGTCTTCGGCGACGCCAACGGCGCGGGCGAGGACAACCGGGACGTGGCCCGCATGGCGGTGCTGCTGGCCGGGCTGCCGGTGACGGTGCCCGGCGTGACCGTCAACCGGCTCTGCGGATCGGGCCTCGAAGCCGTCGTCCAGGCGGCTCGCGCCATCGCGCTGGGCGACGCCTCCGTCGCCATCGCGGGCGGCGTCGAGTCGATGAGCCGCGCCCCCTGGGTGGTGCAGAAGCCCGAACGGGCCTTCCCCGCCGGGCACCAGCAGATGTGGTCGACCACCCTCGGCTGGCGGATGACCAACCCGCGCATGCCCGCCGAGTGGACCGGCTCCCTCGGCGAGGGCGCCGAACTGATCGCGGAGAAGCACGGCATCAGCCGCGAGGCACAGGACCTGTTCGCCCTGGAGAGCCACCGCAAGGCCGCCGCGGCCTGGGCCGCCGGCCTGTACGACGACGAGGTCGTCCCCTACCCGGGCGTCGGCCTCGTGCGCGACGAGTGCATCCGCGAGGGGTCCACCCCCGAGTCCCTGGGCCGCCTCAAGCCCGCCTTCCGGAGCGACGGTTCGGGCACCGTCACCGCCGGGAACTCCTCCCCCCTCAACGACGGCGCCGCTGCCCTGCTGCTCACCGACGAGGCCGGGCTGGCCGCCACGGGCCGGGAGCCGCTGGCCCGGATCGGGGTCTCGGCTGTCACCGGCATCGAGCCGCAGCTGTTCGGCCTCGGTCCGGTCGACGCCGTCGAGCGGGCGCTGTCCAGGGCCGGCCGAGGCCTGGCCGACCTGTCCGTCATGGAGCTCAACGAGGCTTTCGCCGCCCAGGCGTTGGGCTGCCTCGCGGCCTGGCCGGAGCTGGACCCGGCCGTCGTCAACCCGCGTGGCGGGGCCCTCGCGATCGGCCACCCGCTCGGTGCCTCGGGCGCCCGCCTCGCGGGCTCCGTCGCGCACCAGCTGGCGGCCGCCGGGTCGGGCACGGGCATGGCGGCGCTGTGCATCGGCGTCGGGCAGGGCATCGCCCTCGTCCTGGAGCGCTGAACCCGCGCACGCCCACCGGCCGAGGCCTCGGCCGCCGCCTTGGCCGCTGCCCCGGCCGCCGCCTCCCGCGCGGCAACGCCCGGACGTCCCACGGAAGTCGATCATTTCCAGTCACCGGACCCCGTCAACTGCCCAATAACTGAACAGAAGTGGTGCCCCCGGTCTGGCACGATGGCGCGTGCTGCCGCCCCCCGCCCCGCCCACCCCCTTCCGGAGGCCCCGCGTCATGCCGCTGCTCGATCCGACACTCTGGCAGGACGGACCCACCCTCACCGGAGGTACGGCCCCGGTCGTCGAACCCGCGACCGGCCGTACCCTCGCCACCCTCGACCTGGCCGCTCCCGCCGACGTGGCGGAGGCCGCCGTACGCGCCCAGGCCGCGCAGCGCGACTGGGCGCGGGCCGGCCACCTCGAGCGGGCGGCCGTACTGCGCCGCGCCGGGGACCTGTTCGCCGCTCACGCCGGTGAACTGCGGGACTGGCTGGTCCGGGAGTCGGGCTCGATACCCGGCAAGGCGGACTTCGAACTGCACGTCGCCGCCCAGGAGTGCTACGAGGCCGCCGCGCTGGCCTCCCGCCCGGCCGGTCAGGTGCTGCCCAGCGAGGCGCCCCGGTTCTCCTTCACCCGCCGGATCCCCGCCGGGGTGGTCGGGGTGATCGCCCCGTTCAACGCCCCGCTGATCCTCTCCATCCGCTCCGTCGCGCCCGCGCTCGCCCTCGGCAACGCCGTCCTGCTCAAGCCGGACCGCCGCACCGCCGTCGGCGGGGGCCTCGCGCTCGCCGCCGTGTTCGCTGCCGCCGGACTGCCCGCCGGGCTGCTCCACGTCCTGCCCGGTGGGGCCGAGACGGGGGCCGCGGTGGTGGCCGACCCGCGCGTGCGCGTGCTGTCCTTCACCGGCTCCACCGCCGCCGGACGGTCCGTCGGGGAACTGGCGGGCCGTCACCTGACCCGCGCACACCTGGAGTTGGGCGGCAACTCCGCACTCGTGGTGCTCGCCGACGCGGACGTCGAGGCCGCCGTCGCGCAGGCCTCCTGGGGCTCCTTCTTCCACCAGGGCCAGATCTGCATGACCGCCGGACGCCACCTCGTCCACGCCTCCCTCTACGACGAGTACGTCGAGCGGCTCGCCGCGCGCGCCGAGGCCCTGGCCGTCGGGGACCCGTACCGCGAGCGCGTGCACCTGGGCCCGCTGATCGACCGGACCCAGCTGGAGCGGGTCCACGCCCTGGTCGAGGCCAGTCTCGAACAGGGCGCCAAACTCGTCGCCGGAGGCACCCACCAGGACCTCTTCTACCGGCCGACCGTGCTCGCGGGCGTCGCCGACGACACCCCCGCCTACTGCGAGGAGGTCTTCGGCCCCGTGGCACCCGTACGGTCCTTCGCGACGGAGGACGAGGCGGTGGAGCTGGCCTCGGCCGGCCCCTACGGGCTCTCCCTGGGCATCGTCACCCGAGACGCGGCGCACGGCCTGGAGCTGGCCGGCCGCATCCCCACCGGCATCGCCCACATCAACGACCAGACCGTGAACGACGAGGCCGTGGCCCCCTTCGGCGGCATCGGCGCCTCCGGCACGGGCGCCCGCTTCGGCGGCGAAGCCAACCTCGACGCCTTCACCGAGCTGCGCTGGACCACCGTCCGCACCACCCCGCCGGGCCACCCGTTCTAGTACGGGCCGGTACGGGCGGAATGCGACGGACCGGTCGATCGTTCACCCAGGACACGCAGCAATCAGGAGGTCTGGACACCGTGGCTACAGTCGAGCTCACCAAGGAGAACTTCGACCGGACGGTCAGCGAGAACCCGTTCGTACTGATCGATTTCTGGGCCGGCTGGTGCCGCCCCTGCCTCCAGTTCGCCCCGGTCTACGAGAAGGCCGCGGAGGCCAACCCGGACCTGGTGTTCGCGAAGGTGGACACCGAGGCCCAGCAGGAGCTGGCCGCGGCGTTCGACATCACTTCGATCCCGACCCTGATGATCGTCCGGGACCAGGTGGCCATCTTCGCGCAGCCCGGAGCGCTGCCGGAGGCGGCCCTGACCGACCTGATCGGGCAGGCCCGCGCCCTCGACATGGACGAGATCCGCGCCAAGATCGCCGCCTCCGCGTCGCCCTCGCAGGGATCCTCGCCCGAGGCCGAGGGGACGTCCGGCACGCCGGAGGCCTGAGATTGCCGGACGCGGCCCCCGGCCTGCGGTGACACTGGACCGCATGACTGAAGCCGTGGAGTACGACGTCGTGGTGCTCGGCGGGGGACCGGCAGGCGAGAACGTCGCCGACCGGACCCGCGCCGCCGGGCTCAGCACGGCGCTGGTGGAGAGCGAGCTCGTCGGCGGGGAGTGCTCGTACTGGGCCTGCGTCCCCAGCAAGGCCCTGCTGCGCCCGGTGCTGGCCCGCTCGGAGGCCCGCCGGGTGCCGGGGCTGGCGGGTGCCGTCCAGGGCCCGCTCGACGCGGAAGCGGTCTTCGCCCACCGCGACGAATGGACCGGGCACTGGAAGGACGACGGCCAGCTCGACTGGCTCGATTCCATCGGCGCCCACCTCTACCGCGGCCACGGCCGCCTCTACGGCATCCGCAAGGTCGCCGTCACCAGCCCCGAGGGGGAGCACCACGTGCTCTCCGCCCGGCACGCCGTGGTCGTCGCGACCGGCACGCGGGCGATGGTTCCCGACCTTCCCGGCCTCGCCGGGGCCCGGCCGTGGACCAGCCGCGAGGCCACCTCCGCGCGCCGGGTGCCGGGCCGGCTGCTGATCGTGGGCGGCTCCGTCGTGGCCGCCGAGATGGCCACCGCCTGGCAGGCCCTCGGCTCGCGGGTGACCGTCCTCGTACGGGGTTCCCGGCTGCTGCCGAGGATGGAGTCCTTCGCCGGGGAGCTGGTCGCCGAGGCGCTGACCGGGGCCGGTGCGGTGGTGCGCACCGGAGTGTCCGTCGAGGCCGTCGTACGGGACGGCTCGACCGGGCCGGTGACGGTGGTGCTGGAGGGCGGCGAAACCCTGGAGGGCGACGAGCTGCTGATCGCGACCGGCCGGGAGCCGCGCACCGACGACATCGGGCTGGACACGGTCGGGCTGACGCCCGGCGGCTGGATCGGCGTCGACGAGAGCTGCCGGGTCGACGGCCACGACTGGCTGTACGCGGTCGGGGACGTCAACCACCGCGCGCTCCTCACCCACCAGGGCAAGTACCAGGCCCGGATCGCGGGCGCCGCCATCGCCGCCCGCGCGGCCGGAACGGAGCTGGACACCGCCCGCTGGGGCGCGCACGCGGCCACCGCCGACACCGCGGCCCTGCCGCAGGCCGTGTTCACCGACCCGGAGGCCGGCGCGGTCGGCCTGACCCTGGACGAGGCGGAACGGGCCGGGCACCGGGTGCGCGCCGTGGACCACGACCTCGGCAAGGTTTCCGGGGCGGGCCTGTACGCCGAGGGGTACCGGGGGCGGGCCCGGATGGTCGTCGACCTCGACCGGGAGGTGCTCCTGGGCGCCACCTTCGTGGGCCCGGGCGCCGCCGAGCTGGTGCACGCGGCGACCGTCGCGGTGGTGGGGGAGGTGCCGATCGACCGGCTGTGGCACGCGGTTCCGTCCTTCCCCACCATCAGCGAGGTGTGGCTGCGGCTGCTGGAGACGTACAGGGGGTAGGCGCAACCCGCTGAGCACAAGAGGACCGCCCCCGGGGCGTTCGCCGTCCCGGCCGCAGTGTGTGTCACGTGGCCCAGGTACCGTCGCTCCGGCACCGGCTAGACGTGACTTTCCGTCACCATCGCCGCCCGGCAAGATCTACCTCACCAAGCGGAACACCGGCAGGAAGCCGGACCGGACAGGGTGGAGGTGGTGACGGTGCGGCGTGAAGTACGAGCGTGCTCCCGGCCGCCTCCACCGCTTCGAGTCGGCCGCCCTCCTCCGGTCCCAACTGAGCTGAAACCCAACGGTGTTGCGGCCGGGATCCAGTCCGCCCGGCCGCCCGCCCGGCGCCGTGGCCGCGCCCGCCCGAGGCCGCCGTCCGCCACGAGTACCACCCGCACCGAGCTGGAGCAGACCGTCGCCGGCACCTTCGGCGAGAAGCCCGCCGGTCACCTCGCACCGATCACGGTGGGTCGCCACCACGAACCTCCACGCCCTGACGTAGGGCCCGTGCGCCCGCACCCGTACCGCGCCGTGCCGGTCCGTCCGACGTACCCCTTCCCCCTCATCCGAAAGCAGCCCCTCATGAGCGCCGTTGCCGCCCGTCTGAAGAAGTCCGCCACCGCCACCGCCCTGGCCGCCACCCTCCTCGCCGGGGCGAGCGCGACGCTGGTCGCCACCCCGACCCCGGCCGCCGCGGCCGATTGCTCCGGCAAGGACGGTGTAGAGGGGGGCAACTGCACCAGCGCCCTGATCGGGGCCGTCTTCGACACCGTCCGGTTCGTGCTCGGTTCGGCCAAGCAGGCCAAGCTGGAGAACGCCGCGTTCACCCAGGGCATGGTCACGAAGCTGAGCAGCGTCGCACCCGGATACAACATCCTCGTCTTCAAGACCAACGGGACGGACGCCTACGACACCCCGTGGTTCAAGAACGACTATTCGGCGAACATGCGCGGGGTGATGTACGAGGACAGCGTCCGGCTGAACCACCTCGATGCCGAGGGCGGGCCGCAGGGCTACGACGACTTCAAGATCTGGGTCTTCGCCGGTGAGTCGACCTTCGTCAACTACGGTGACGGCGGCTTCATGAACTGGTCCTTCCTCGGCTACGACTCGGACACCAGCGCGCACGGCGGCCGGACCATCCACTTCCCGGCCCGGGTGGTACCGGCGTCCGACGGCAGCGTCACCCCGCCCCCCGGCACCCCCTCGACGCCCAAACTGCCCTCAGGCGGCGCGAACATCATCCCCGCCGTCACCAACCTCAACGGCACGACCCCCGGCATCCCCGCGCACAACGATGACGACACCGGCTCCGTCATCCACACCCGGATGGGATTCGGCACCGGCGACTCGGGTGCCGCCCAGCTGACCGGTACGTTCCACCCGGGGGGCAAGAACGGCCGGGTTCCCGCCGCCACCAGCCCTACGGGCGGGACCGTCACCGCCGCCACCAGCGCCGCGGCCAAGTCCACCGGCTGGCTCTTCACCCAGGACACCGCCACCGGGCGCTACAAGATAACCAACGCCGTCACCGGCCTCGCCCTCACCGAGAACACCAAGAGCTACCTGGCCGAGGCCCGGCCCTGGACGGGCGCCGCCAACCAGAAGTGGGAGCTGTACTCCCTCGGCGACTACCAGTACCAGATCCGCGTCAGCGCCGACGACTGCCTCACCTACGACGAGGACAACAAGGCCCTCGGCGTCTGGACCTGCACCAACGACGCGAACCAGCGCTGGACGGTCAAGCCCTGACCATCCGGCCGCCCGACTCCGCCCCTGCCCGGCCCTGCCGGCGGGGGCGGGCTCGTGTCCGTGCACCCGTCCCGGGATCACGTCAGGAGGCTGGGGGGAGGCCGTGGCCGTGGCTGAAGGCGAACAGGGCCAGCTGTACGCGGTTGGTGGCGCCGGTCTTGCTGCGGATCCGCCGCAGGTACGTGTCGACCGTGTGCGGGCTGAGGTGGAGACGGTGCGCGATCCCGTCGTACGTGGCTCCCTCGGCCAGGAGCTCCAGTACCTGGACTTCCCTGCCGCTCAGGGCGGGGGTGGCGGTTGCGGGTCTGGACATCTGAGCACTCTCCTGGCTGATGGGGCGTCGGATGGGCACGGCGGTGACGGCGACGCTCAGTGCAAGGGCTTGCAGAGGTTCTCGCACCCGCCGCCCCACGACGTGTCGTCCGTGTGCGAGATGCCGCCCGCGCCCGCGGGGTTCTGCGGTTCGGCGAGCGCGGCCGGTGCGCTGATCCCGAGAAGTGCCGTGAGCAGTACGGCCACGGTGAAGAAACGCTTCATGAAGTCCTCCTGGAGGGATCCCGGAACAGCTCGCCGAGCGATCTCGGCCTGTGATCTAGCATGTCGGGCTAGGTGATCCGGCGGCCATCGGCCGACCGCCTCACCAAGCTGGGTGGCAGCAAGATGACTGGGGGACGAACGTGCATCTTTCCGATGAACCGGACGTGCGGGCGGACGGAACGGAACCCGATCAGGTCGACGTGGCGGTCTACTCCTGGGTACTGGAACACCACAGGCTCGAACCCGCCGCCATCGCCGCCGAGTTGGGACTGGACCCGGACAGCGCCGCCGCCTCCGTACGCCGGCTGACCGACCTGCGCCTGGTGTACCCGGATCCGCAGGACCCGGTGGCGGGCCATGCCGTCGCGCCGGAGACCGCGATGGCCCGGCTCGCCGCCCCCGTCGAGGCCCGGATCCGCCGCCAGCAGGAGGAGCTGGCCAAGGGGCAGGCCCAACTGGCGGGCTTCTTCCCGCACTACCGGCGGCGCGGGCGGGCCGGCGCCGGTGAGGGGGTCGAGGTCATCACCAGCCTGGAGGAGGTACGGGCGGCGCTCGACCGGGCTTCGGACAACTGCCGGAGCGAGGTGCTGGCCAGCCAGCCGGGCGGCGGCAGCCGCGTGCCGGAAGCCATGGAGGAGGCCCTCGGCCGCGACCGGGCGCTGCTCGCCCGCGGGGTGCGGATGCGCACGCTCTACCACCACACCGCGCGCTTCAACGGCCCCAGTCAGGCGTACGTGGCAGCGGCCTCGCCGCTCGGAGGCGAGTACCGCACCGTCCATGACCTGTTCGGCCGCGTCATCATCTTCGACCGCGAACTCGCCTTCGTCCCCACGAGCGACGGTTCCTGGGGCGCGGTGGCGGTGCGTCAGGAGTCGCTGGTGGCCTACCTGCGCGAGATCTTCGAGCAGTCCTGGTCCTGTGCCCGGCCGTTCTCCGCCGCCATCGAGGACGGCCTGGAACAGGTCTCCCAGGAGATCGACCAGACCATCCTGCGGCTGCTCGCCGCCGGGCTCAAGGACGAGACGATCGCGCGCCGTCTGGGAATGTCCCTGCGCACCGCGCGGCGCCACATCGCGGACATCATGGGCCAGTTGGACGCCGAGAGCCGGTTCCAGGCAGGCGTGGCCGCCACCCGCTCGGGGCTGCTGGGCGAGTAGCGGTACCCCGTGCCACCCGGGTCACGCGCTCCGTGACCGCAGGCCCGGGACCGGGTTCGCGTGACTGTCCCGGCACCCCCTCGGAACCCATGATGGAGCTCAGCGAAGGGCAGCCGCCCGACGCGGGACTTCAGGAGCGAGGACGACGGTGCAGTGGGGACAAGAGGACCAGGAGCACGAACCGGCCGGTGAGAGCGGCTACCTCCTGGAGCTCGCCGCCTTTCTCTCGGCCCGGTCCGGTGGACGGCCGGCCGTCCTCTGGACGGACTACGAGCCCCCCGTCACCGGCGATCCGTTGATGGCGGAGGACGCGGCAGGCCTCGCCGCCGGGCTGAGCGCACTGCTCGGCCGCACCGTGCGTGCCATCCCCCAGGACCCCGGGGATCCGCACGCGGCTCGCATGCGGCGGGCGGAGTCGGAACTCCTGGTGCTCCAACTCTCCTCCGCCACCGACATCCTGGTCGGTGCGCCGGCCAACCCGAGTACCAGCGCGACCGGTTGTGCCGACACGGCCGACGTGCACCCGGCGCCGGTGGCGGTCCGGCTTCGGGGCGGCCAGGCACTCTTCGTCCCCCGCCGCTCCACCTGCACCCTGCGCCCCGAGCCCGGCTCCCGCCACGCGGTGCTGCAGATCGCGACACCGCTAGCCGGGTGAGGCCCCGCTCACCGCGCCCGGCGGTAGCTGCTGCCGTCGCGGGTCCGGGTGAGGAGGCCCGAGGTGATGAGGTAGCGGCGTAGCGCGGAGCAGTCCTCGTGCACGGTCCGCAGGGCGTCGTTCACCTCGGGCTCCGTGTACGCGCGGTCCGCCTCGAAGAGGGTCTCGGCGAGGTGGGCGAGGAGCTGCTCGCGACGGGCGGCCTTGCGCGGAACGGCGACGAGCCGTCCGCCGGAGAAGAGGTCCTGGACCCCGCGTCGGCCTTGATCCGCGGACGGCTGTTGCTCGGTGATCTGTGACATGCCGTCGAGCTTCACCCGCCCCCGTGCCGCCGGGCAACGCATTTTCCGCCGCCGCCGCCGCCCGCCCGCCGCCCGCCCGCCCGCGCATGCGGAACGCGCCCCACCCTTCCCGGGGGCGGTGGGGCGCGAGGGGTGTGGCGCCGCGGAGGGTCAGGGGGCGACGGTGATCTGCTGGGCCGGGTCGGTGGTGTCGGTGACCTTGTATACGGCGTTGAAGGTGGAGAAGGTCGCGCTCGTGGGGCAGCCGAAGCCACCGGTGACCGTGACCGGGACCGAGGCGTTGGTGAAGGTCAGGCTCGGCGGCGCGCCGTTGGTCCAGGTGCCCGGGACCGACGCCGGACCGGCGGGGGCCGCGGTGACGGTGCAGGTCGCCAGGCCGGTGGTGTGCACGACGAGCCCGCCGGTCGGCACCGTCATGGTCGCCGTGACGGGGGAGCCGTTCTGCATCGACACCGCCCAGGCGCCACTGGTGGTCACCGTCGGGGTGACCCCCGGGATGCTCGACGTACACGAGCTGTAGGTCGGCGGTGAGATGGGCGACGAGACGGGCCCGGCCGCGTTCTGGTTGCCGGGGGCGGCCGGCACCATACCGGTGGCGACGGAGACCGAGCAGGTCACCGTGACCGAACCGGCCTTGAGGGTGGCCTTCCCGCTGAGGGTGGCCTTGAAGGCGTGCCCGGCCGGGGTGACGGTGGTCGACCCGGCCAGCGGTAACGGCGCGGCGGTGGCGGTGGCGGAGGCGACCGTCAGGGCGGCCGCGGCCGCCGTCCCGAGGGCGAGAGCGGTACGCGTACGGCTCATGGCTGTGCTCCTTGGGGATCGTGGTGCGGGGTGGGGGCGGGAGCGGAGGATGCCCCGGGGGCGGAGGGATCCCCGGGAACGGCGGAACCACCGGCAACGGCGGAACCGCCGGGGGCGGCCGGACCACCGGGAGCGGCGGAGCCCCCGGAGCGGCGGCGCCGGGCCGGGCCGGGCTGCCAGGCGAACATCAGCCCGCCGCCGAGGATGCCGAGCAGCGTGCCGATCAGGAACCCGCCGAGGTTCGACAGGACCAGCGAGGCGGTGGCGATCAGCGTGGTGAGGACCCCGGCGAGGGAGCGCTGCCGGGGGGAGAACCAGGCGGTCAGCCCGAGGACGATCATGATGACCCCCATCAGGACGGACGGAATGCCCGCCACCCCCTGCTGGAGCATGATCTTGAGCGGTGCGAGCGGGAGTACGCAGATCCAGGCCCCGGCCAGGACCGCGAAGAGCCCGCCCCAGAAGGGCCGGGCGCGCCGCCACCGCCGCCAGCGGCTCAGAAGCATTCCTTCTTGCCCTTGCTGATGTTCATGCTCAGCCCGGAGAGCTTGAAGGTGCCGGCGTTGGTCGCCCACGCCGTCTGCTGGAGGTTGGCGATGGTGACCGTGTCCGCCTGCTGGGCGAACAGGTCCTGCAGGCCCACCGCTTCGGCCGGGCCCTTGTCGAGGGTGGAGGCGTCGCGGCCGATCTCGATGTTGCTGAAGACCGCGTCACCGGAGAGCTGGGTCGCGTCCACGAACAGGTTGCTGGCCTCGACGGGATCCTTCTGACCTGCCGTCAGGTTGAGCGAGATGTCCCCGATGACCGGCAGGGTCGTGACCACCGACTGGCAGAGGCTGTGCAGCTTGGCCTCCTTGATGGCGGTGACCGCCACCGGGATGAGCTCCTCGCGGGCATTGACGTCGACGCTGCCGTACTGGGCGAAGCCCTCGCCCTCCAGGCTCTTCGCCGACACCTTGAACTGCTGCCCCGACACCGCGAAGGAGGCGGCGAGCGCGCCCTGCGCGAGGGCGATGCCGAGTCCCGCGGTCACCGCCACGGCGGGCACGGTCAGCAGGGCGAACCGGCGCCAGCGGACCCGGCCCTCGCCTCTGTCCCCCTCGCCGGGCGGTTCGGATAAGTTCGGTGATTCTGCCATGAGATCGTCCCTTATCTCGGCTGTGCACCTTTGTTACCGACGAGTTGAATGTAAGAGTGCCAATGGTGGTTGGCAAGGTTGCGCGAGCGCACCCTTTCGGCCGACTCCTACTGCTCCGTACGCAGTAGTTCGGCGACCTCCGCCTCCACCCGCCGCCCCATCGCCCGGGCGAACTCGGCGGCCACGACCTCGCCCGCCACCGGCCGCAGCGCCGCCACCGCCTCCCGGATGTGATCCAGCTGGGTGGCCGAAAGACGCTCCAACCCCTCGGAGCCGATCACGTGCCGCCGGAACAGTGCGACGAACCGGTCCGCGAGCGCGGCCGCCTGCACCTGTACGAAGTCCCCCGCGTCCAGGATCTCCGCCATCGGCACCCCCTGCCGCACCAGCGCCACCGTGGCCTCCAGCAGCCGCCGGCTCGGATGCGTGACCCGGTCCCCGTCCAGGCGTACGTAGCCCAGCTCGGCCGCCCGCCGGGTGTCCTCGGCCGAAGCCGCCGGGCCGAAGAGCTCGCGCAGCTCGGCCCGGGTCATCGTGACCGGGTCCTCCTGCACCCAGTCCCGGGTCATCTCCCGTTCCAGACCCAGCAGTTGGGACAGCCCGCCGCCCTGCTCCCAGGCCGCCAGCAGCTCCGCGATGCCGTTGACGGTGTAGCCGCGCCCCAGCAGGTCGCTGATCAGCCGCAGCCGCGTCAGGTGGTCGTCGGAGTACCAGGCGATGCGGCCCTCGCGACGCGGCGGGGGGAGCAGCCCGCGCTCCTGGTAGTAGCGCAGGTTGCGCACCTTGACGCCCGCCGCCGCGGCCACGTCCTCCTGGCGGTAGCGCCGCTCGCCGCCGGCGGCGCCCTTCCCGCCGGCGGCGCCCCTCCCGTCGTCCGGCCTGCCGTCCGTCTGCGCCTCGGTGCTCACGCGGCCGAGTGTAGGAGCTACCGGCAGGTCACATCGGCTGCTGCCGCGCCTCGCGCTTGACGGCCCGCAGGACCACGAACTTCGGCTCGCTCGCAGCGACTTCGCTGTTCCCGAAGAGGCGTCGCAGGTGCGTGTGGTAACCCATGTGACGGTTGGCCACCACCCACAGCTCCCCGCCCGTGCGCAGCACCTTGCGGGACTGCGCGAACATGCGCAGCGCCGTCGCGTCCGTCGTCGCCTGGTGGGAGTGGAAGGGCGGGTTGCACAGCACCAGGTCCACCGAACCCGGCTCCAGCATCGCCACCCCGTCGCCGACGTGGAACTCCGCCGTCCGCCGGCCCTGGGGGACGTTGGCCTCGTAGGTGGCCCGCGCGGAGGCGACCGCCTGGTACGACTCGTCGGTGAAGACGACCGCCGCGTCCGGATCGGCGACCGCGACGGCCGTGCCGACGACACCGTTGCCGCAGCCCAGGTCCACGACCCGGGCCCCGTCGGTGTTGGTCGGGATGCTCTGCAGGAAGAAGCGGGTGCCCACATCCAGACGGTCCGCGCAGAAGATCCCGGCGTGGTTGACCACGGTCAGCCCGGCGCCCGAGCCGCCGTCCGCGTCCACCGTGTACGTCAGCGGCCACGGTCCGGCGCTCTCCGGCCGGGTCGCGCCCGGGGTGCCGGGGGTGCAGAAGATCAGCCGGGCCTTCTTCTCGGCCAGGGAGGTCTTCGTCGGCCCGAGGATCTTCTCGAAGAGGCGCAGCGTGGAGGTGTGGATCTCCTTGACCATGCCGGTGCCCACGACCACGGTGCCCGCGTGCACGTGCGGGGCCAGCCGGTACAACTGGTCCTCCAGCAGCGCCAGGCTCTTCGGCACCCGGACCAGCAGGACGTCGATCCGCGCGGGGGGTGCGTCCTGCGTGGTCAGCAGGGTCACCGTGGACTTCGAGGTGCCGATGCCGGCCCGGTCGAGGTTGGCCTCGGTGGCGGCGCGGGCCAGCGAGGAGTCGGTGATCTGCGTGGGGTGGTGGGCGGCCAGGGCGGTCGTCAGCGTGCCCCAGCGGTCACCGATGACGGTGATCTGCCCGGCGCCGGCCAGGTCCACCGGGCCGCGCTCGCCGGTACCGGCCGCGAGGTGGCGCAGCAGGTACTCGTCGGCGGCGTCCCAGGCCTGGAGCCGATCGCGCGGGTCGATGGGGAAGCGGGTGAGTTCGTAGGAGCCGAAAGGCGTGGTCAGGCGGTTCATATGGGACCCAGGCTAGCCGAGAGGGCCCCCCGGCCCCGCACACGCGGGGCCGGACGGTGCGCTACTGCGGGAACTCGCCGGCCATCGCCGCCGCGATCCGCAGGTGCGGACGGGCCTCGTCGGCCCGGCCGCGCCGCTCCAGGGTGCGGCCGAGCATGAGGCGCGCGTAGTCCTCCACCGGCCACCGCTCCAGGATGGCGCGCAGCTCGCGCTCGGCGCGGGAGAGCTGCGCGGAGTGGTAGTAGGCGCGGGCCAGCAGCAGCCGGGGCGCGAGCTGCTCGGGGGCCTCCTCGGCCACCCCGGCCAGCACCTGGGCGGCCGTCGCGTACTCCTTGGCCTCGAAGAAGAGCTGCCCGCGCGCCCAGCGCTCCGCTGCCGTCCCGTGCTCGTAGTAGGTGTCCTGCGGCGCGTTCATCGCGTCCATGGCGGCCCTTCCGCTCGTCCCTCTCACTGTCGGTGCCTGCAACACCGGGCCGGGCCCGTACATTCCGTAGGCTCCCGTTCCCCTCCAGCACTAAGTTGTGCGGTATGAGCAATCTCGATCGCCAGCCCGCTCTCGCCACCTGTGGCGGACGCGGCTTTGTCGTCGCCGAACCGGTACGCGAACTCCTCAGCCCGCGCACCGTCAAGCTCGGGGAGTCCACCGAGGTCCGCCGCCTCCTGCCGAACCTGGGCCGCCGCATGGTGGGAGCCTGGTGCTTCGTCGACCACTACGGCCCCGACGACATCGCGGACGAGCCCGGCATGCAGGTCGCCCCGCACCCGCACTCCGGCCTCCAGACGGTCAGCTGGCTGCACGAGGGCGAGGTGCTGCACCGCGACAGCGTGGGCAGCCTCGCCACGATCCGCCCCCGCGAGCTGGGCCTGATGACCTCCGGCCGGGGCATCAGCCACTCCGAGGAGAGCCCGCGCCCGCACGCCCGCTTCCTGCACGGCGCGCAGCTGTGGGTGGCCCTGCCCGACGCCCACCGCGACGTCGCCCCGCACTTCCAGCACCACGCGGAACTCCCGACGGTCACGGCCCCGGGCCTGACGGCGACGGTCATCCTGGGCACCCTGGACACGGCCACCTCGCCCGGCACCGCGTACACCCCGATCGTCGGCGCGGACCTCACCCTCGCGGCGGGCACCGAGACCAGGCTCCCCCTCGACCCGGACTTCGAGTACGCGGTCCTCTCGATGTCCGGCGAGGCCCGAGTCGACGACGTCCCGGTCCTCCCGGGCTCGATGCTCTACCTCGGCTGCGGCCGCACGGAACTCCCCCTGCACGCCCTCTCGGACGCGAGCCTGATGCTGCTGGGCGGCGAACCGTTCGAGGAGGAGATCGTCATGTTCTGGAACTGGATCGGACGGTCACACGATGATATCGCGCAAGCTCGCGAAGACTGGATGAACGGGTCCCGATTCGGTGAGGTGAAGGGCTATGACGGCCCTCCGATTCCGGCCCCCGAGCTCCCGCCGACGCACCTGAAGGCACGCGGACGGGTACGCTGACCTGCGGTTTTCTGGCACAGGTCGACCAGCCGAGATCAGCCGAGGAGAGGTCGTACCGCGTGCGGAGACCGTTCCGGCGGGGCGGGCTGCGAAGGGCTCCGGGAAGGCCTCTCCGGGCCCTCGACGTTTCCCAGGTGTGACCAGCTGGGGTCAGCTTTGCCAGGACCAATGCTGACTTTGGTGACAGTTCGTCAGGACGCTGGGTGACCTTCGGTGGCAGCGAAGGAGGCGGGGCCGGGGTTCTCGGGCTGGGTGTGGCGGGTTGCGCGGAGCGTAGTCGTCAGAGGTTCGCCGCATGTCCTGGATGCAGAGGGCGTGTGCGGCGTTCGATCGGTCCGGGGGTAGGCGGCTAGTGATCCCCCGGCCGGCGTCGACGTGGCCGACGCGCTCACTCGTCGAGAGTCGGGGTCCGCCCGCGTGGGCAGCCGCGAGGTGTCGAGCTTTTTGCCGAGCTCGCCGATCGCGCCCAGGGGCTACTGGGTCGACAGCGCGGAGCGGCCGTAGGGGGCTTGCTGATCCGCCACGGTTCGCCGAGCGGCATGAGGACCTCCGCGCCAACGACGCCCCGTGTCCGCTCTCCCGGGACGGCGGCGGTTTCACGCCACCCGATAGGGGGCGGGCCGACTGAGACCTGTATATCGCTCACAGTGCGCAAGTGGATACTTTCCGTGATGCATGCTGATCTGTGTGCCAGTTCGGGCGGCCGTAAATGCCGAGTTGCGGGGCCGGGACTGTTCTCCGTTGACTTGAGGAGGGTGTTCGTGGCCGTTACGACGACTGCGGGGCGTGAGGACGACCAGAACCTGTGGCGTTCGGTGTTCACGACGGCCGGCGGCTGGGGAGCGGACGGGATGTTCGCCGACCACAAGAGCGCGGCAGCCCCGGCCCTCGCGGCCACGGGCGACGGGACGCTGGTGTGCGCCCACCGCGGAGCCCGCAAGGGCGACGAGGAAGTCCTGCCGCTGCGCTGGACGTCCTACAAGCCCACCGACATGCAGCCGCTGCTGGACCGGGTCGCCGGGCTGAAGGCCCGCCGGACCGAGGAGCCGGCAGGGTCGGAGCCGCAGGCCCTGGACAAGGAGCTCCGGGCGGCCACGGGCGACCTTGATGTGGCCCGCACATGGACCCCGGACGCGGACATCAGCGGGCAGACCGCTTGGGAGACCCCTGCCCTCGGATGTCTCGGCGGTACCCTGGACTGCGTCTACCGGGGGCACTTGGACCGGGGGCTGCCGCTCCTGTACTCCACCTCGTTGTACAAGAACGCATGGTCTGAGCCGCGCGCACTCGACCTCAGCGATGTGATCGAAGGCGACCAGACGGCGGCCAGCGCGCCCGCGCTCGCCGTCTACCAGGGCAGGCTGCACCTCGTGCTGGTCCTCGCGAACCTGGGCATGATCATTCACTTGTCCCGCGACAGCTCCGCAGAACGCTTCCAGACGGAGATGGACAGTCGTTGGAGGGCGGTGAAGGACGACAAGGGCTCCGAGGTCGTCGGACCCCCGGTAGAACGCGTCACGAGCGACTTCCACCTGGACGGCTACCCCGCCAACCTCGCCCTGGCCGAGCACGACGGCCTCCTGCACCTGCTCTACCGCCGCAGCACGGGCGACACGCGCCTGTGGCACGCCACCTTCAACGGCACCAAGTGGTCCAAGGGCGCCGCCCTGGAGGGCCACACCAGCCGGCACGGCGCCGCCCTCGCCGTCTACGACGGCAAACTCCACGCCGTCCACCCTTCCCCGGACGACGACCTGCTGCGCCACGCCGTCTACGAGAACGGCAAATGGAGCACCGGACAGCCCATCGCCGGCCACGAGAGCCGCAACACCCCCGCCCTGCTCACCTACCGCGAGGCCGACGGCGGTGAGAGCCTGATCCTGGTCCACCGAGGCGTCGACACCTACGTCGCCCCCGTCCCGCCCGTGTACGTACCGGCCCAGGTCGAGACGCTCCATGAGAGCACCTACAGCGCCAAGGGCTCCGACTACGCCGCCGGCGGCTGGACATGGACCGGGCACCAGATCAAGCTGACCCGAGCCACCTTCGACAACGGCTCCCAGGGGCTCGTCGCCTGCTGGGCGGCGGACGTCCAGTACCACTCGGGGGTCTTCTGGCACTACGACGGCGGCATGCTCTCCGGCGAACTGCGCCTGCGCAGGAACGGTAGCGCCGAGGTCATCGGCACCCGGTCCGTCGGCACCACCGACCTGACGGGGCTGCACGAGTCCACCGTCACCTGGTCAGGTCTGGAGCCCGGCTCCTACGAAGTCACCCTCTCCAAGGGTGCCAAGAGCGGAGGCTACTGGTCCTTGCGGCGCCACGGAGACGCCACCCACCGCGCAGCCGCCGACGTGGAACTCTGGGCCATCCGAGTCGGCATCGACATCCCCTCCTGACCCACCTCTCCACGGCGGAGCCACGCCCTTTGCTCGAAGGTGGCTCTGCCGTGTCCGGGAGAGCCCGCCGGTGGCTCGGGCGGAGTGGCTCAACGCGTCCGGCGAGGAACCGGAGGAGTGCCCCGATGCGTCCGCACCCTGAGCGGGCACGGCCACGCCCGGGGCCTTGCGCGAGGCGGCCCGTGCCGCCCGACGTACGGACGGACCGGCCGGTCTCCACCCGCGCCAGCGTGCGCTGGACGTCACCGAGGTCGTCCAGCAGCCTCATGCTGCGGAACTCCCAGGCGCGTGCCCCCGGTACCGGGCCGGTGCGCCCGGAACCGGGGGCGACCCGGATTCCGGCGGATGCGGTCGCCGGGCCCCGGGTTCCTTCTGATGCCGCGTCTACTCGGTCGCTTCGTGAAACGGGATCGGCGCGTCGAAGACGTCCACGACGAACTCCGAGGACCCGTTGCCCTCGTAGTCCTCGTCACGATCACTGCGCAGCAGCGTGTGAACCCTGACCCACTGTCCTTCCCCGCTCGCGGCCTCCGCCAGCTCGAGCGCGCAGCGCACCGGGCCGAGACCGCCAAGCGGCTGCTCGCTGGTCCAGGTGCTCAGAAGCTTCACGTCGGCGGGAAGAGCCCAGGTACGGGGTTCGGCGCTCGCCGGGACGGACACCTCGTCGTCGCGCAGCTGGAGTACCCATTCGACGTCGCCGTCGGACCGGCGCTCGTTCGACATGCGGATCCCGAGCCCGATCATGTAGGCGCCGTCGAGGTACTCCTCGAGCTCGCCGTCGATGGCCCTGAAGTAGACGGCTTCCCGAACGATGCCGATGGGCCCGTACGGTGTGAACGTTCCGAGTTCCGGCGCGGGCCTGCCCTGGAGGTACTGCCGTACGGCCATGCGTACCGGGTGCGGAGCCCGGTCGAGCACCGTCCCGAGGGCAGCTCCGTCCTGGTCGAAGAGGTGACCGTTGAGGGCCTCGACGAGTTCGTCGCTCAGGGCCAGGTCGGCCGATCCCAGCGTGGTGACCACTTCCAGGCGCTCGTGGGGGTCCTTGACGAGGGCGAATACCCTGCATCGTCCGGGGCTCATGTGCGCGATAAACGAATGGATCATTTCCGGTCTCGTTTCACGTCTCGGCACGGCAGCGCGACGCGCCTCCGCATCGGTACCGCCGTCGTAGTCAGGGGAGAGGGCCCGCACATCGACGTGTCGCGCGAGTTGCGTACTCGTGCGCATGGCCGACAGACAAGCCGCATGTCAGGCCCGGCGCTTGAGCCCGGGTCCGCGTAGCGACGTGAGGCTATCACCAGTGGCTGTACCACCGTGGAGGATTGGGTTTCCTACGCGGGTGCGCCCTCGGCTGCTCCCCGAAAGAGGACTGTGGAACAACGGAGCGGCGCTCCCGTCACTCGCAGCGGTGAACGGAGCCGGCCAGGGCGACCGCCGACACCGCGCCCTGCGGAAGAGTACGTACGAGTAGCGCTGTTGGCGGGGTGGCTTCCGGCGGCCGCCGCCAGCCCGCGCCGCTGGCCGGCTGCCGCGTGCTCTGATGAGTGGCATGGCCGGTTCGCCGGAGACGGCCGACTGCATGAGCAGGGCGAACGCCTTGGCGTGGAGCTCGATCTCCCCCGGTTCGTGGTCAGCTGCGGACGCGGTTGACCCGGCCCTCATCCCACACCGGTTCATCCGCCTCCACCACCCGGCCGTCCTCCCGGAAGACGAGGAACCGGCTGAACACCCTTGCGAACCAGCGGTCATGGGTCACTGCCACCACCGTCCCGATGAAGCCGGCCAGAGCCTGCTCCAATGCCTCGGCCGAGATCAGGTCGAGGTTGTCGGTCGGCTCGTCCAGCAACAGCAGTGTCGCACCGGCGAGTTCCAGCAGCAGGACCTGGAAGCGTGCCTGCTGACCGCCCGACAGGGTTTCGAAGTTCTGACGGCCCGCGCCCGCCAGGCCGTAGCGGCTCAGGGCTGACATGGCGCCCTGGAGGTCCAGTCCGGGGCGGTCGCCCTCGCCGGCGCCGAGGATGTCGGCCGGTGTCCGGCCGGCCCATTCCGGGTGCTGGTGAGTCTGGGCGAACAGCCCGGGCCGGACGCGTGCGCCCAGTCTGCACTCACCGGTGTGCGCCACGGTCGTGGCCGTGTCCGTGGAGACCTCGCCCAACAGGCGCAGGAAGTGGCTCTTGCCGGATCCGTTCGAACCCAGGACGCAGACCCGGTCTCCGAAGAACACCTCCAGGTCGAACGGACGCATCAGGCCGCCGAGTTCAAGGTTCTTGCAGGTGATCGCGCGGATGCCGGTCCGGCCGCCGCGCAGGTCCGGTGCGACCCGCTGCCGGCGCGGCGGCGCGGGTGGCGGTCCGACTGCCTCGAACTTCCCCAGTCGCGTCTGGGCCGCGTGGTACCGCGAGGCCATCTCGTCACTGATGGAGGACTGTTGGCGCAAGGTACGGACGAGCTCCTTGAGCTGTTCGTGCTTCTCGCTCCAGCGCTGCCGCAGCTCCGCCGCGCGCTGCCAGCGGGCTTCCCGGGCCTCGCCCCAGGTGGCGAATCCGCCGCCGTGGGTCCAGGCCGTTCCGCCCTCCAGCGTCACGACCTGGCCGGCCGTGCGGCTCAGCACCTCACGGTCATGGGTGATCAGCAGCACGCCCTGCCGGGTCTGGGCGAGTTGCTCCTCCAGCCAGCGCTTACCCGGAACATCCAGATAGTTGTCCGGCTCGTCCAGCAGCAGCAGTTCGGCCGGGCCGCGGAGCAGGGCCTCGAGGACGAGTCTCTTCTGCTCCCCGCCGGACAGCGTCGAGACCTCCCGGAACTGCGCGGCCTGGAAGGGGACGCCGAGTGCGGCGACCGTCACCGTGTCCCACAGCACCTCGTGGTCGTACCCGCCTGCCTCGCCCCAATCCACCAGAGCCTGGGCGTAGCTGACCTGGGTGGGCTCGTCGTCGGCCTCCATCATGGCCAGCTCGGCCGCGTCGAGAGCGGCGGCGGCTCTCCGCAGCGGCGGCGGCGCGACGGTGAGCAGGAGGTCCCGGACGGTGCGGTCGTCGCGCAGGCTGCCGATGAACTGTGGCATGACCGCGACGGCGCCCTGACTGCGGAACGATCCGCGCTGCGCAGGGATTTCGCCCGTGAGGGTGCGTAGGAGAGTGGTCTTGCCCGCACCGTTGTTGCCGATGAGAGCGACCGTTTGACCTGCCGGTACCCGGAATGAGACGTCACGGAACAGTTCGCGGCCGTCGGGGAGAACGTGACCGAGGGAGACGGCTTCGAGGTAGCCCATGGTGCAAATGCTAGCGGCCGAACATCCGGGAGGCGATTCGGTTCCGGCGGCCTGCCCGATGGATTTCCGATCTCGTGACGTATCCTCAGTTCTTTTTCATCGGCTGATACTTATTCGTCTGATCAGGATATTCACTCGCCCGGTTTCTGTGCCGCCCCGATCCTTGCATCATGCACTGGCCGTACGGGAGGGTTGTGCTCGAAAGGAGCTTCGGGGAGAGGCCATGTGATCTCACCCGGGGTGACCTGCGCCTGCGTAGATGCGGATGCGTGCGCGGTGTTTCGTTCCTTGTTCAGGCGTGCCACCTCCCCCATGGAAATGCGAGAGCCAGTCAATGCCGTCCATTGCCGCCACGCACTCCGCGGTCCCTGCCGCGCGGGTGGATCCCGTCACCGTCGCGCTCGTCGGAGCGGAATTCGGATGGGGAAGCTCGGGAAAGCTGAGCGCGGTGCTCTCGGCGCTGCGGGACCGGTCGACACCTCCCCTGCGGTTCGTCGGAATGGCGTCGGGACTGGGCCGGCCCCTGCTCGCCGAGCACGCGGTCGACGGCTGGCACGACCTGCCGGACGATCCCGGCCGGTTGGCCCCCGCGGTAGGGGAGTTCGTGCGGTCACAGGGGGTGCGGGCCGCCGTGGTCGTCCTGGACGGCGCGGCCGCGACGGCACTGCTGGCCGTCGGCGTGCCCACGGTTTTCGTCGACAGCCTGCCCTTCCTCTGGTCCGAGGGTGACCGGGCCGCGCTGCCGCTGGACGCGACGGTGTATTGCGCCCAGAAGAGCGTCGAGCTGCCGCCAGAGTGCCGGGCCGTCCTGGCAGACGCCCGGGGGCTGCGCTGGGTCGAGGCCGTCATCGCCCGACCCCGTGCCTCGGAGCCGGAGCCGGAGCCGGAGCCCGGCGCCCGGCGGGGCGCCGGCCGCCCGTACCGCAGGGCACTGGTCAACCTGGGCGGTCTGCGGGCGCCGAGTCTCGTCGATCCGGAGCAGTACCCCCGCCTGGTCGTCCCGGCCGTCCTGGAGGCCCTTGCCGCCTACGGCATCGAGGAGGTCCACATCGCCGGCAACCTGCCCGGCGACCTGGCGGGCCGCCTCGTCGACTCGTCCGTCACCCCGCCGCGAACGACCGCCGGCCCGCTCGGGCACAGCGAATTCCTGGAACGGCTGGAGGCCTGCGACGTACTGCTCACCTCGCCCGGTCTGACCACCCTGCTCGAAGCGGGCGGGCTGAACGTGCCCACCGTCTGCCTGCCGCCGCAGAACCTCAGCCAGATCTTCAACGGCCGGTACCACAGCCAAGCGCTCGGGACCCGGCTTCGGGTGCTCTGGCCCAAGGACGTGCTCGTCGAGGACGAGGCCCTGGCGCTCCGTTCGGAAGGCGAGGACCACGCCCTGGAGCGGATCTACGGGGCGATCCGGGCGGCCGCGCAGGGCGACGGCCGGCAGGACGTCAGCCACGCCCTGCGCGACGGCGTGCTGGGCGCGCTGCACCGCTCCGCCGACGTCGACGAGTGGGGCGCGCTCACCACCGCGGTGGGCACCGGTGGCGCGGCGCAGGTCGCCGACGCGCTGCTCGAGGTCCTGGGTGCCGCCGGTCCGCTCTCCTGACCCGCCCGAGCCGCGCGTTCCGGCCGACCCGGTCACCGCCCGGTGCCGTTCCACCCGCACCGTCCCACCCGTCCCGTGAGCCGAAGGTCTCCACCCCGTGCGTACACGCGATCGCTACCTCTTCATCCGGATCCTCGAAGCCTGCAACGCCGACTGCTTCATGTGCGAGTTCGCCCTTTCCCGCGACACGTTCCGTTTCTCCCGGGAGGACTTCGACGACCTGGTGCCCAAGGCCAGGGACGCCGGGGTGGGCTACGTCCGGTTCACCGGGGGCGAACCGCTGATGCACCCGGAAGTGGTGGAGCTGGTGCGCGCGGGCACGGCCGGCGGGATGAAGATGTCCCTCATCACCAACGGCTCGCTGCTGCCCCGCATGGCCGCCGCCCTGGCCGAGGCGGGCCTCGCCCAGGTGATCGTCAGCCTGGACGGCGCCTCGGGCGCCACCCACGACGTCTACCGGCGTTCCCCCGGCATGTTCGACAGCGGGCTGCGGGGTCTGCGGGACGCGGCCGCGCTCGGTGTCCTCCCCAGGGTCAACACCGTGGTGGGACCGCACAATTACACCGAGATGCCACGTCTCCAGGAGGTCCTGACGGAGGCGGGGGTGCGCCAGTGGGAGCTGTCGGCGCTCAAGCTCGACCGCACGATCACCTACCCCGACGCCGGCCACGTCCGCAGCGTCTGCGATCCGATCTACGACGCCGACCCGGCCGCCCTGCTGGTACCGATGGGCAAGCGCTTCTACGGCGACACCCCGCGGGAACAGGAGCGGTACTTCACCGGGTCCGTCACCCCGCGCGCCGCCGAACCGCTCTGCCACGTCGCCGACGACGTCATCTACGTCGACGGCAAGTACGGGCGGATGTACGCGTGCAGCTGCATCCCCCACCGGGAGGGCGACGACGGGCCCGGTGGTGCACCCCTGCGGGAGCGGGGAGTGATCCGGCTGGACACCCCGGTGTTCCGGGCGCACGCCGACTACTTCCGCGAGCGCGGTCCCGAAGTGTGCAGCGGGTGCTCCACCACCGCCGCCGGATACAGCGACGACGTGGCCCGGCTCGGGGCGGTGGGAGCATGGCACTACTGAACCCGGCAGGGGCGCCCCCGGCCGCGCCGGACGGCGGCGGCGCCCCCGGCCCGCGGGTGCTGCTGAGCGCCCGCGAGGACCAGCTGGACTCGACCCTCGCCCTCGGCCGGGTTGCCGCCCACCTCGGCGACCTGCGCCGGACCGGCTGGTCCGAACTCGAACCCCCACCGGTCGCGGCGCTGGTCTGCGACGACGTGGCCGCCACCGAGCGGCTCCTGACGCTGGGCGTACCGGTGGTGCACTTGCGATCGGGGCCCGCGAGCACACCCGCCGGCGAAGCGCCGCCGGACCGGGCGCTCGTACGGGTGCACCGGCCGGGGTGGTTGCCCCCGCCCGCGCCGCCGGCCCGGGGCGCACGGCCCACCGGAGTCCTCGCGCCGCGGCGCACCGGCCGGAGCCGGACCCGCTCGGGCACCCTCCTGCTGATGTCCCTGTGGCACGTCCCCGACACCGAAGCGGAGGCCTTCGCCTCCGGAGCGCTGCGGGAGCTGGTCGCCGCCGCGCTGCACCACACCGGGAGTTGCACCGTGGTCGCCGACACCGGGCTCGCACGCGTACGGTCCGCCCTGGCGGAACATCCGGGCCTCCGGGTGCTCCGGGCCGCCGAGGCCGACCCGGACGCGCTCCACGCCGACGCCGCCGTGTTCCTCGCCTCGCCGGTGCTCGGGGCGCTCGCCCTCGCACAGGCGCGACGGGCACCACTGGCACTGCTGCCACCGCTGGGACTCGCTCAGCGGGCCCTCGCCGAACAGGTCGGCGAGGTCCTGCCGCTGCCATCGGCCGACGACCCCGAAGATCCGCGCCTGTGGGCACCTGCGGCGTCAGCCGGTCCGTGGCACCTGCTCGACCCGGCCCTGGACGACCTGCGCGGTGCGCAGCGGGTCGCCCGTACCCTCCGCCAACTCGCGCTCGCGCCCCTGTGAGCCCTGCCCCGCGCCCGCCCACCGCGGGGCCGTGGCGCCCCGTGCGTTCACGCCGCCTCATCAGCCCGCCGGTCCGGCCCCGCCGTTTCCGGCCACCTCACCCACGTCGTCCGCGTCGTGCTGGAGCCGCCATGTCCGACACCCTCCGCGAACCCGTACCCGCCACCCGCCCCGAACTGATCCGCCCCAGGGTCCCGGAGACCGACTGGGGCGACTGGCGCTGGCACATGCGCCGACGCATCACCAACGTCGAGAAGGCCAGGCAGTGGATCAACCTCAGCGCCGACGAGGAGGAGGCCATCGCCGGGGTGGCGGGCAAGTACCGTTGGAGCGTCACCCCGTACTACGCCTCCCTGATGGACCCGGACGACCCCGCCTGTCCGGTCCGCCTGCAGGCAGTGCCGGCGCTCGGGGAGCTGATGGAGTTCCCCGGGGCCGAGGTCGACCCCGTCGGGGACACCTACTACCGCAAGACCAACCGGGTCGTGCACAAGTACCCGGACCGCGTGATCATGCTGATCACCGAGGCCTGCCCCGTCTACTGCCGCCACTGCACGCGCAAGTTCCACACGACCGACGTCGACGGCACCTACTTCCGTGACGACGAGGGCGGCTCCTTCGACGAGGACCTGCGCTACATCGCTGACCACCCGGAGATCCGGGACGTCCTGCTGACCGGCGGCGACCCGCTGTCCTACCAGGACGGCAAGCTGGAGGAGATCGTCGCCGGGCTGCGGGCGATCCCCAGCGTGGAGATCATCCGGATCGGCAGCAGGTTCCCCGTGCTGCTGCCGCAGCGGATCACCGAAGACCTCTGCTCGATGCTCTCCCGCTACCACCCGGTCTGGCTGAACACCCATTTCAACCATCCGAAGGAGATCACGCCGGAGGCCTCGGCGGCCGTGGACCGCCTGCTGCGGCACGGCATCCCGGTCGGGAACCAGACCGTGCTGCTGCGCGGGATCAACGACGACGTCGCCACCATGCGCACCCTGATGACCGAGCTGCTGCGGATCCGGGTCCGGCCGTACTACCTCTACCACTGCGACAACGTCACCGGGGTCTCGCACTTCATGACGACGGTGGAGAAGGGCTGGGAGATCATGGACGGCCTCCAGGGCCACATCACCGGGTTCGGCGTCCCCCAGTACGTGCTGACGACCAGGATCGGCAAGATCCCGATCGCGCGGCCCTCCTTCACCCCCACCCCCGAAGGCCTGCTGCTCCGCAACTACCGAGGCCAGGAAATGGTCGTCGGCGGTGACGCGCAGCCGATCACGGAGCGCGACACACCATGAGCACACTCGACAAGCGGCTCGGGCAGCGCTTCCTGCCCTACGGAGCGAACTACCTCGACTGGTCCGACATGGCGGAACTGCGGAAGGTGATCGAGCACCAGGTCCTGTTCCGGTACCAGACCGAAACCGAGAGCATGGCCTCCCGCCTGGAGCGGACCGTGGCCGAACGCCTCGGTGCGGGCCACGCGCTGGCCGTGCACAACTGCACGGAGGCGTTGAGGCTGGCGCTGATCTCCACCCGCCCGGCCATCGGCGACCTGGTGCACATCCCGGCGGTGACGTTCGTCGCGGTGGCCGGTGCGGTGCTGTCGTGCGGTCTGATCCCGGTGCTGGTGGACGCAGACGACTCGCTCTCCATGGACCCGACGCTGCTGCCGCCGGACGCGCAGCGGGTGATCACGGCCCATATGGAGGGCACCGTGGCGCCCCTGCCGGTGGACGTGCCCTACCTGGTCGAGGACTGCGCGCAGTCCCTCGGCGCGCGCCTCCCCGACGGCCGGTACGTCGGGACGGCGGGCTACGCCGGGACGTTCAGCTTCCACCACAACAAGGTCCTCACCTCGGGCGAGGGCGGGCTCGTCCTCACCAACGACGACGAAGCCTGGGCGACCATGCGCCGCTATCACGACCACGGCTCGGCGCGGGTGCCCGGCCGCTACCCGACGTGGGACGAGGACGCCCAGTTCGGGGAGAACTTCGTGACCAGCGAGCAGGTCGCGGCCGTCCAGTGCCAGCAGTTCCGGCACCTCGACGAGCTGCTCACCGGGTTGGAGCGGATGTACGCGATCGCCATGAACGAACTGCCCGGCCGGCCCGACCTGCAGGTCCGGCCCCGGGCCGCCGGCGACGTGAAGGTCAGCCTGCGGTTCCGGTGCGAGAGCAAGGAGCTGCGGGACGCCGCGGTGGCCGCGCTCACCGAGGCCGGCATCGCCAACTGGACGCTCGGCAAGTACCTGCTGCCCGAGCATCCCGTGCTCACCGGCCGTCGTTCGCTCTACCGTGACGGCTTTCCGTGGAACCACGCACCGGAGGGACCCCTCACCCTCAGCCGCGACGGCTTCGCCCGGACCGGGGACCTGCTGGACCGCACCCTGTGCGTGCCGCTCTCCCCGGAACTTCCGGAGGAGGAACAGGCGCTCGCGGCCAAGGCCGTCCGCCAGGTGCTGGAGGCGGTGTGAGCGGCGCCGAGGTGCTGTTGATGGTGGACGACCGGCCGTCGTCCTTCACCCGTTACGCGGCCCGGGAGCTGGCCGGCCGGCTGGTTCTGCTGCGGTTCGCCGACACCCGGCCGGACCTGCCGGAGGACTACCTGCTGGAGACCGCGCACCTGCCCGCCTTCTGGGTGCGCGAGGACGCCCCGGTGGCCGAGGAGGCCCGGCGGTACCGGGAGTGGGCGGCCGGGCTGCCGGTACCGCCGACCCGGTTCTGCAACCCGTCGGAGCCCCGGCAGGCCGAGGCCCAGCGGTTCGCGGAGCTGGCCGGCCTGCCGCACCTGACCGAGCGGCAGGTGGCCCTGGTCCGGGACAAGGCCGCCATGAAGGCGTGCTTCCGTGAACTGGGCCTGCGTACCGCGGAGTTCGCTCGCGTGCGGTCGGGAACCGAGGTCGAACGGTTCGCCGGCCGGCACGGCTGGCCGGTGGTGCTCAAGCCGGTGGACTCGTTCGCCTGCGTGGACACCTACCGGCTCGACGGGCCGGGCGACCTCGCGGGGATCGACCTCGCGGCCCGGGACTGGATGGTGGAGGAGTACCTCGGAGGCACCGAGTGGGAGGTCTGCGCGATCGTCCTGGGCGGCGAGGTCCTCGACGCGTGGCCGAGCGCCATGCCCTGCCGTCCGCTGGACATCGTCGACGGCGCGATGAACGCCAACATCAGCGTCGGCACCGGCGAGGGTCCGCCGGTCGACCTGCGGGCGCTCGTCCAGCGCATCATCACGGGGATGGGCATCGACCACGGCTATGCCCACATGGAGTTCTTCCTGATCGACGGCGAGGTGTACGCCGGTGAGATCGGCGTACGGCTCGCGGGCTGCGAGATTCCCGCCAACCACGGCCACGCGTACGGCTTCGACGTGTTCGGCGCCACCCTGGCGGTCTACCTCGGCCGCCGCCCGGACCTCGACTACCGGGAGCGCCGCTGCGCCGGCGACCTGCTGCTGCCGCTGCCCGGCAGCGGGCTGGTCGGGCGGATCACCTCCCGGGACGAGCTCCTGGGGATGCCCGGAGTCATCGACGCGGTGCTCAAGGTCCGCGCCGGTGACACGGTGACGGCCCGCCGGGCCTCGCACAACGCCTCGGGGTACGCCCATGTCGTGGGAGCCTCGGTCGGGGAGGTGGAGACCCGCATGCGCGAGGTGCTCACCCGTTTCACGATCGAGGTGGTGGCGCAGGAGGCGGCGTACGCCGTCCCCATCTGACCGCCGCCCGAGCCGCCCGCCCGAACGGCGGCCCGGCAGCCGACCCGTCCGCACCGCGCCGCGCCGCCATCGAAACGGAGACCGACACGTGACCAGCGGCCTGCCCCGTCGCTTCCTCGACCTGCTCACGCGTCCCCGGGTGGCCGGGGCGGCCTGGTGGAGCGTCGTCTCCAGACTGCCGGTCTACCTGATGTCGCTGGCCCTCGTCCTGACCGTCCGTGAACAGGGCGGCAGTTACGCCCAGGCCGGACTGGTCGCCGCGCTGTACACGCTCGGGATGGCCCTGGGCAGCCCGCTGATCGCCCGCCGCCTCGATCGCAGCGGCCGCTCGGCGGTGCTGACCGCGACCGCCTTCGCCTACCCGGCGGCGCTCGCCGTCCTGGTGTGGGCGACCCGCCCGGGCGGGTGGGCGCAGCCGGTGGCGGCGGTCGTCGCGGGGGTGGTGCTGCCTCCCGCGAACGCCTGCATGCGCTCGCTCTGGGCGCGGCTGCCGCTCCGGGAAGAGGAACGCGAGACGGCCTACCTCTGGGAGGCCCTGCTCACCGAGGTCCTGGTGATCGGCGCGCCGCTGATGCTGGCGGCGCTGATGCTGGCCGGCTCGGCGGGCCTCGCGCTGACGGTGATCGCGGCGATCGGCGGCCTGGGCACACTCGGGCTCGCCTGCACCCGGCTGCCGGCCGGCACCGAAGAGGTGCCGGCGGCGCCGAAAGGCCCCCGCCACCCGCTGGGCCCGCTACGGGAGCCGGCCCTGCTGGCGCTCACCGGCATCATGGCCGTCTCCGCGGTGCCCATCGGTCTGCTGACCCTGGCGATCCCGGCGTTCGTCGACCGGCACGGGGCTCCGGGCGGCGCGGGCGTGGTGTACGCCTGCTGGGGTGTCGGCAGCGCGCTGGGCGCCGTCTGGCTCGGCCGGTCCCAGTCCGAGGTGGCCCCCCAAGTGCGCTTGCCGCGCCTGCTGTTGGCGTACGCCGTCGGCACCGGGCTGACGCTGCTCGCGGGCTCGCAGGTGGGCCTGGCCGTGGCGCTCGCGGTGGGCAGCGTACCCATCGCCCTGGTCTCCGCCACCGAGATGAGCCTGGTGAGCGGCATCGCCGACGGACGGTCCATGGCGGAGGCGTTCACCTGGGCGTCGCTGGCCACCGTCCTGGGCGACGCCCTGGGCCAACAGGCCGGCGGGCTGCTGATGGATCCGTTCGGGCCCCGGACGGTGTTCGCGGCGGCGACGGGGACGGCCCTGGTCGCCGCGGGGCTGGCCTTCGCCTGCCGGGGGCTGCTGACCCGCCGGGCGGTGCCGACGGTGAAGTACGCGGCATGACGGCCGTGCCCGCCACCCGAGGCCCCCCCGCCGGCCCCTCCGTTCACGCGCACCCCGGCGCGAGCCGCTCCTCTTCCTTCCCGCTCCCACTGCCCGCCCCCCTTCCCTCGCGCCCCGGCGCGGGCAACACGAGGTGGTCCACCATGAACGCCGCGCTCACCGAGCAGCGAACCGACCGGCCGTCCGGGCCGGCCCCCCTGTTCCGTCCGGTCACCCGGCAGGAGTTGGCCCGGGCCGTCCGGGAGTTCCTGGACTCCCCCCGGCTCCTGCCGGTGCCGGTGCCGACCGAGGACCGCGCCGATCTGGCGGAGAGCGTCGAGCTCGCCGGCCGGCTGTACGGCGGCCTGCGGCGGCCGCACCCGCTGGACGTCGGCATCGTCCTCGGCGAGGCGCACCTGCCCGAAGGGCTCGCGGAGCTGGCCCGTCCGCTCGCCCGGACGTGGGTGGGCGAGGAAGAACTGGCGGACGTCGCGGCGTTCCGGGCCCGGCACGGAGGTTCGCTGCTGCTCGTCGGCTGTTACGACCGGCTGACCCTCGATCCCGTCCGGGCCCTGCTGATGGCGACCTATCGCGGCCCGCGGCACGGACTGACGCTGCTGAGCGGCCGCGACGGCGCCTCGGTCTGCTGGAACGTCGCCAAGCAGTACGCGGAACCCGCTCTCGACGTCGATGCGCTGGGCCTCTTCACCGACACCGACCGGCCGCCCCGGCTGCCCGGCGTCCAGGTCTTCGACGACCGGGACTTCGAGCGTGCGGACATCCAGGCGGAGATCCTGGGCACCCGGTGGCGGCGGGTGGGCTTCCAGGGGCACGGCAAGGACGACAGCGTCAACCTCGGCGAGTTCACCATCTGCGGTCTCAACGCCTCGGCCCCGGCCACGCCCGGCCTGCTCGGCCCGCGCTGCGCGTACGGGCTGCCCTGCTACAAGCCGGAGGACAAGCTGGTCCCCCTCAACCGGGTGGAGGCCGTGGAACTGGTGCTCAGCGCGTGCAACAGCGGTCCGCTCGCGGACCTCGCCCTGTACGACCCGAAGTACCAGCTGTTGCTGAACGCGCTCGACGGTCCGGCCCGTACGGTGGTCTCGGCCGTGTCGGTGCACGACTCCGACCGGCCGGAGAACGTCGCCTGGATGCACGGCGCCCTCATCGGCGCGGACTCGGTCGACACCCTCAACGCCAGCCTGGCGGGCTCGCACCCGTACCCGGCGTTCATGCGGTTCGGACTGCCGGGGGCACCGCAGGACACTCCGGCGCCGCCCGCCCCGGCGGACCACCGCCCCGACCCGCTGCTGCTGACCGTGGGCGGCCGGCTCACCGCCTACCTCGCCTCGGACCTGCTGCCGCACAACCACCCGTTGCGACCCCGGCTGACCAAACTGGCCCGGAAGGTCGACCTCTGGGTGGCCAGGCCCACCCATCTCGCCGACCAGTCGCCCGAGCAGATCGAGGCCTCGCTCACGGCGGACCTCCAGTCCCTCGACCACGTGATCACCGAGCAGGTCGCGGCCGAACCCGAGACCGAGCTGATGAACTACCCGGCGCACTTCGGCGACCGCAGCAGCCTGGACCCGGAAGTCCGGGAGGTCACCTGCCACTGCGGCCGCCCCGCGCAGGAGTTCACCCGGCGGGGCCTGCTCCCGCACGTCCTGGACACGACGTGCGCCGTCTGCATGCGGTGCGGCGATGTCACCTTCCGGATCCCGGATGCCCCCACCCTGCTCGCCCACGCGGCGGACGAGGTCGAGCAGGGCGGGGTGCTGGAGGTACGGGCCGCGGTCACCGCGGCCCGCACCGGGCCGGTCCGGCTGGGCCTCTTCGTCCCGACCTACCTGCGCGAGGACACGACCGTGGAGCCGGCCACCACCAGGCTCCGGCTTACCGGTGGGCGGGCCGAGGACGTCGCGTTCCGCGTGCGGTTCGCCCCCCAAACCGCCCCGCAGGCCTATTACTTCACGGTGTTCGCCGTACAGGACCTCGCGGTCTCCACGGCGCGGCGCCACTTCGGAGTCGTTCCCCGAACCACCTGACCGACCGCCCGGTGCCCGACCCTCAGTGCCCGACCCCCGCCCACACCCCCGTAGGGAGCAGACCAATGGAAAGTCAGAACGTCGCGGAGCGGGGCGCCTCGCCCCAGGACAAGCCGGCGATCGAACTGATCGAGCAGGACGGCCAAGTGACCCTCAGCATCGGCGGTGAGCAGGCCATGCAGGCCTGGGAGCGGGACCTGATGTGGGCCTCCGCCGACATGCTGTGCGCGTACGGACGGGACTTCTACGAGGTCGGGCTGGGCCTCGGCCTGTCCGCGCTGCGCATCGCCGGCAACCCGGCGACCCGCAGCCACACGGTGCTGGAACTCTTCGACGAGGTCGAGGACCTGTTCCGGGCCCGGCACCCCCACGTGCCCGACAACCTCACGGTCGAGCGCGGCGACTTCTTCGAGCGGATCTTCGAGCTGCCGTCGGAGAGCATCGACGGAATGTTCTTCGACCCGGCCCTCGACATGGACGTCTGGACGGACGCCGAACTGTGGGCCAGGACCATGCCGGAGGTCGTCCGCGTGCTGCGCCCCGGCGGGGTGTTCATCCCGTTCTTCAGCACCAAGCCCGAACTGCGCTGGCAGTACCTCCCGCACTTCCGCCGGATCCGGGTCGAGCGGCACCCCTTCGTCGCCTACGACACCACCGAGTACACGCACGGCGGCACCACGGGCGACGCCTTCATCCAGTGCTTCCTCAAGGACTGATCCCGGCCGCCCCTCAGCCACGCCCGACCGCGCGCCGGTCGGCCCGCACCCGACACCGCGCACCAGCGCCACTCCGGAGGTAACCCCATGGCCATCACGCAGCCCCTCGGCTCCCCTGGCTCCCGCCCCGACCTGGGGATCCGCTCGATCTTCCTCGCCGGCCCGTTCATCCAGCTCCTGGACCCCGAGACCGGAGAGATGCCGGCCGACGCCCGGGCCCCGTTCGACGTCCTGATCAAGCACTTCGAGGCACAGGGACTCTCCGTGCACAACGCCCACCGCCGCGAGGCGTGGGGGGCGGAACTGATGCGGCCGGAGCAGTGCACGAAGCTCGACCAGGACGAGATCCGCAAGGCCGACGTCTTCGTGGCCCTGCCGGGCCACCCGGCCTCCCCGGGCACCCACATCGAGATCGGCTGGGCCAGCGCCTTCGACAAGCCGATCGTCCTGCTGCTGGAGCGCGACCGGGAGTACACCTTCCTCGTCCAGGGCCTGCACACGGTCGCATCGGTGGAGTACGTGCTCCACACGGACATCGCCACCTGCCTGCCCGCCGTCGACCGGGCGGTGGACCTGGCGGTCCTGCGGCAGCGGGAGGGCAACGGCGCCCGGTGACCGGCCGGCGCCCGGGACCGGACTCCGGCAGCGGCCGGAGCCCGGTCC
>NZ_JBHWBP010000029.1:0-41779 GCF_042735575.1 Streptomyces sp. NPDC059564
GGCTCTGCCCCCGGACCCCCGCGCCTCAAACTCCCCCAGCTACCGCTGGGAGGTGCCCCCGGGCGGGGCTGGATATCGGCCGGACTTGCCGTGCGGCGCGTTCATGACGGCGGGGCTATCGTGGCTGGTACCTGACGGGTAGCCCCTGGAGTCGCGCCATGAGCGTCATCACCCAGCCCACGGACCTGCTCCGGCAGCAGGATCCGCAGATGGCCGACGTACTCGCCGGGGAGGCGCAGCGGCAGGCGGAGACGCTGCAGCTGAGCGCCGCCGAGAACTTCACCTCGCCCGCCGTGCTCGCCGCCCTCGGCTCCGCGCTCGCCAACAAGTACGCCGAGGGCTACCCCGGCGCCCGCCACCACGGCGGCTGCGAGTACGCCGACCTGGCCGAACGCATCGCCGTGGAGCGGGCCAGGGCCCTCTTCGGGGTCGAGCACGCCAACGTGCAGCCGCATTCCGGTTCCTCCGCCGTACTGGCCGCGTACGCCGCCCTGCTGCGCCCCGGGGACACGGTCCTGGCGATGGGGCTCCCGTACGGAGGGCACCTCACGCACGGCTCGCCCGCGAACTTCTCAGGCCGCTGGTTCGACTTCGTCGGCTACGGGGTCGACGCCGAGAGCGGGCTCATCGACTACGCGCAGGTACAGGAGCTGGCCCGCACGCACCGGCCCAAGGCCATCGTGTGCGGCTCGATCTCCTACCCCCGCCACCCCGAGTACTCGGCGTTCCGGGAGATCGCCGACGAGGTCGGGGCCTATCTCATCGCCGACGCCGCGCACCCGATCGGCCTGGTCGCGGGCGGCGCCGCGCCGAGCCCCGTCCCGTACGCGGACCTGGTCTGCGCGACCACCCACAAGGTGCTCCGCGGTCCGCGCGGCGGGATGATCCTGTGCGGCGGCGAGTACGCGGAGCGCGTCGACCGGGCGGTGTTCCCCTTCACCCAGGGCGGCGCCCAGATGCACACCATCGCCGCCAAGGCCGTCGCGTTCGGGGAGGCGGCCGGCCCGGCCTTCACCCGGTACGCCCACCGGGTCGTGGCCAACGCCAGGGCCCTGGCCACGGCCCTGGAGGACCGGGGCTTCACGCTCACCACCGGCGGCACCGACACCCACCTGATCAGCGCCGACCCCTCCCGGCTCGGCATCGACGGCCCGACCGCCCGCGGCCGGCTCGCGGCCGCCGGGATCGTCCTCGACACCTGCGCCCTGCCGTACGGGGACCAGCGCGGGATCCGCCTGGGCACCGCGGCGGTGACCACCCAGGGCATGGGGGAGCCGGAGATGGCCCGGATCGCGGACCTGTTCACGGCAGCGCTGCGCGGCGGGGAGGCGGCGGGAACCCGTAAGGAGGTCGGCGAACTCACCCGCAGATTTCCCCCGTCCGGGTCCTAAAGGGACATGAAGGGCTTACCGCAACCGGTACGGGGTACCCGCGCGTCCTCTTGACCGGAGACATCGCGGCTAATGTGTGGGGCTGAGATGGCCGGCGATACATCTGGGGCAGCCCGTGCGTGAATATCTGCTGACGCTTTGCGTCACGGTCGCGGTGACCTACCTGCTGACCGGGCCCGTTCGGAAGTTCGCGATCGCGGCCGGCGCCATGCCGGAGATCCGCGCCCGCGACGTCCACCGGGAGCCGACTCCACGGCTGGGCGGCATCGCGATGTTCGGCGGCCTGTGCGCGGGCCTGCTGGTCGCCGACCACCTGCGCAACCTCAACGGGGTCTTCGAGCTGTCGAACGAGCCGAGAGCCCTGCTGTCGGGGGCGGCGCTGATCTGGCTGGTCGGCGTACTGGACGACAAGTTCGAGCTCGACGCCCTGATCAAGCTGGGCGCGCAGATGATCGCGGCCGGCGTCATGGTGATGCAGGGCCTGACCATCCTGTTCCTCCCCGTTCCGGGCATCGGGACGGTGGCGCTCACGCAGTGGCAGGGCAACCTGCTGACCGTCGCCCTCGTCGTGATCACGATCAACGCCGTGAACTTCGTGGACGGCCTCGACGGCCTCGCGGCCGGCATGGTCTGCATCGCCTCCGCGGCGTTCTTCCTCTACGGCTACCGGATCTGGTTCGGCTACGGCATCGAGGCGGCCGCCCCGGCGACGCTCTTCGCCGCGATCCTGATGGGCATGTGCCTGGGCTTCCTGCCGCACAACATGCATCCCGCCCGGATCTTCATGGGGGATTCCGGTTCGATGCTCATCGGCCTGGTGCTGGCCGCCTCGACCATTTCCATCACCGGTCAGGTGGACCCCGACACGATGGCGCTCTTCGCGGGCGGTGAGCGCAACGCGACGCACGCGATGCTGCCCGCCTTCATTCCGCTGGTGCTCCCGCTGACCATCGTCGCGATTCCCATCGCGGACCTCGTCCTGGCGATCGTGCGGCGCACCTGGAAGGGCCAGTCGCCCTTCGCGGCGGACCGCGGGCACCTGCACCACCGGCTGCTGGAACTCGGGCATTCCCACAGCCGTGCCGTACTCATCATGTATTTCTGGTCGGGCCTGATCGCATTCGGCGCGGTGGCCTATTCGGTCAATTCCGCTTCGATGTGGATCGTCCTCGCCATCGCCGCGCTGAGCGCGCTGGGTCTCGTACTGCTCCTGCTGCCGCGGTTCACCCCGCGGGCTCCGCGCTGGGCCGAGGGACTGGTCCCGCCGCGCTACCGGCACGCGGAGCGCGCCGCGGAGGCGGCCGTACGGGAGGACGCGGGCACGGAGCCGGAGCCGGCGCGGCCGATCGCGGCCGGGGTGGCGGGCGTCAACGGCGCGACCGCGGTAGGCCCCCGTTCGCGCCTCCCCGACCGGCGTAAGGCCGGATCGGCGCGCTGACCGCCGGGGCACATGTCCGACATGAACGCCCTTTACCAGACAAGACAGTTGCCCGTCCCGCACACACGCGCAGGGTCACTCTCATGTGTGACAGTCAGCACACCGGACAGGTAAAGCTCTCATCAAATAGTTTGTGATACCGTTCACTAAACCCGGCGACAGAGCCGAAGGACCGTAGTGCGACGGTCCATTGGCCCGAGGCTCTCACTCGGACCGGGCTTACGCTCGTCCCGTACGAGTCCCGTGCCCCCACCACCACGCGGAGCAAACCGCCATGCGGTCAAATGACGTCCGATCCCTCCTGCAAGCCGCTGTACCCACAGCTGTCGCCGGCGCCATCGCCGCCGTGATCAGCGCGTTGGTCGTAGGCGGCAAGGGGGCCGTCGGAGCCGTCGTGGCCACCGTGGTCGTGATTCTCTTCATGGGCATCGGATTCGTGGTTCTGCAGCGCACGGCGAAATCCCTTCCGCATCTGTTCCAGGCCATGGGCCTCATGCTCTACGCGGCCCAGATCCTGTTGCTCTTCGTCTTTCTCGCCGCGTTCAAGAACACGACGCTGTTCCACCCCCGGGCGTTCGCCATCACGCTTGTCGCCACCACCCTCGTGTGGATCGGCGCACAGACGCGCGCTCACATGAAAGCCAAGATCCTGTACGTCGAGCCCGACTCGACGAAGGCCGAAAAGCCCGAAAATCCGGGGTCGAAGCCGTGAGGGGTAGGGCCGGGATAAGGGCGCGTTCGAGATGCTGCTATCGTCCGGTTCCAACTGCGGCACTGCGGGCGCGGGCATCTGAGCTGACGCCTGTTCCATCGCGAGGCTCGATGCCTGACTGCCGCCCCCACATCCGTTACACCAGTCCAGTGCCGAACCGCGGCTGCACGCCGCGCCGACACAACGAGGTTGCCGTACCTATGCGCCACGCTGAAGGAGCCCGCGGTGAGTGCTGACCCGACTCAGGTGCTCGCCTTCGAGACCGACTGTCACATCTTTGACGGATGTGGCTTCCCCGGCCCGGGCCTGCACTCGTTCCTCTTCGAGCCGCTCTGGGGCGAGCCTGGCCTGACCAGCACGTACTTCAACAAGCCGATGCTGCTGGCCCTCCTGGGCTCCGTCATCATCGTGGGCTTCTTCTGGGCCGCCTTCGCCAAGCCGAAGGTCGTTCCCGGCAAGCTCCAGATGGTCGCCGAGGCCGGCTACGACTTCGTGCGCCGCGGCATCGTCTACGAGACGCTGGGCAAGAAGGAGGGCGAGAAGTACGTCCCCTTCATGGTCTCGCTGTTCTTCTTCGTCTGGGTCCTGAACCTCTGGTCGATCATTCCGGTGGCCCAGTTCCCGGTGACGGCGATCATCGCGTACCCCGCGGCCCTGGCTCTGATCGTGTACGCGATCTGGATGAGCGTCACGTTCAAGCGCCACGGCTTCGTCGGCGGCCTCAAGAACCTGACGGGCTACGACAAGAGCCTCGGCGGCGTGCTGCCGCTCGTCATGGTCATCGAGTTCTTCTCGAACGTCCTGGTGCGCCCGTTCACCCACGCGGTCCGACTGTTCGCGAACATGTTCGCGGGTCACACCCTGCTGCTGCTCTTCACGATCGCCAGCTGGTACCTGCTGAACGGCATCGGCATCGCCTACGCCGGTGTGTCGTTCGTGATGGTCATCGTGATGACCGCCTTCGAGCTCTTCATCCAGGCTGTCCAGGCGTACGTCTTCGTCCTCCTGGCCTGCAGCTACCTCCAGGGCGCGCTCGCCGAGCACCACTGAGCCGGGCCCGCCCCGCTCAGCCCCCCGTATTCGTCCGGTGGCCAACCCCCACCGGTCCGTGAAAGAGAAGGAAGAACTGGCATGTCCCAGACCCTTGCCGCCGTCACCGGCTCCCTCAGCTCCGTTGGTTACGGTCTTTCGGCCATCGGCCCCGGCGTCGGCGTCGGCATCATCTTCGGTAACGGCACCCAGGCCCTCGCCCGCCAGCCCGAGGCTGCCGGCCTGATCCGCGCCAACCAGATCCTCGGCTTCGCCTTCTGTGAGGCGCTCGCCCTGATCGGTCTGGTCATGCCGTTCGTCTACCCGACCTCCTGATCCTCGGTCTCGACGAACAGCCCATTAGACGAAAGGCACTGATGTGAACCTCATGGTTCTCGCGGCAGAGACGGAAAACCCGCTCTTTCCGCCGATCCCCGAGCTCGTCATCGGTCTGATCGCCTTCGTCATCGTCTTCGGCTTCCTCGCGAAGAAGCTCCTCCCGAACATCAACAAGGTTCTGGACGAGCGTCGCGAGGCCATCGAAGGCGGTATCGAGAAGGCTGAGGCCGCTCAGACCGAGGCCCAGAGCGTGCTGGAGCAGTACAAGGCCCAGCTCGCCGAAGCCCGGCACGAGGCCGCGCGCCTGCGCCAGGACGCGCTGGAGCAGGGCACTGCGCTCAAGGAAGAACTGCGCGCAGAGGGCCAGCGGCAGCGTGAGGAGATCATCGCTGCCGGCCACGCCCAGATCGCGGCCGACCGCAAGGCCGCCTCTCAGGCGCTGCGTCAGGACGTGGGCAAGCTCGCCACCGACCTGGCCGGAAAGCTCGTCGGCGAGTCCCTTGAGGACCACGCCCGGCAGAGCCGCACGATCGACCGCTTCCTCAGCGAGCTCGAGGAGAAGGCCGAGGCGGCCCGATGAACGGAGCGAGCCGCGAGGCGCTGGCCTCCGCGCGCGAGCGTCTCGACGCGCTGACGGACAACACGTCCGTCGACGCGGCGAAGCTCGCCGGTGAGCTGGCTGCCGTCACCGCGCTGCTCGACCGTGAGGTCTCGCTGCGTCGGGTCATCACGGACCCGGCGCAGTCCGGCGAGGCCAAGGCCGAGCTGGTCGGCCGTCTGCTGTCCGGCCAGGTGGGCGGGGAAACCCTCGACCTGGTGTCCGGCATGGCGCGCTCCCGCTGGTCGCAGTCCCGCGACCTGGTGGACGCGCTGGAGGAGCTGGCGGCCACCGCCGACCTCACGGCGGCCCAGCAGACCGGCGCGCTCGACAACGTCGAGGACGAGGTCTTCCGCTTCGGCCGGATCGTGTCGTCCAGCACCGAGCTGCGCTCCGCGCTGACCGACCGCGCGGCGACCGCCTCCGCCAAGAGCGAGCTGCTGCGCAGCCTGCTCGGCGGCAAGGTGAACGCCGTCACCGAGCGCCTGGTGATCCGTCTCGTCACGCACCCGCGTGGACGTAGCCTGGAAGCGGGACTCGAGTCCCTCTCCAAGCTCGCCGCCGAGCGCCGTGACCGCATGGTCGCCACCGTGACCAGCGCGGTTCCGCTCAGCGACGGACAGAAGCAGCGCCTCGGCGCTGTGCTGGCCAAGCTGTACGGCCGCGAGATGCACCTGAACCTCGACGTGGACCCCGAGGTCCTCGGCGGGATCTCGGTGCGAGTCGGCGACGAGGTCATCGACGGCACCATCGCGGACCGCCTTTCCGAGGCGTCCCGCCGCATGGCCGGCTGACCTCAGCCACCAATAGAACAACGCATTCCTAGCGGCCCGGTTGGGCCGTGCAGAACTTGCAGAAGATTCCTGGGGGTCGCCCCCAGACCCCTAAGAAGCTTCAGGCCCAACAAGGAGAGCAGGGAACCCAGATGGCGGAGCTCACGATCCGGCCGGAGGAGATCCGGGACGCACTGGAGAACTTTGTCCAGTCGTACCAGCCGGACGCGGCCTCGCGCGAGGAGGTCGGAACGGTCAGCGTTGCCGGCGACGGCATCGCGAAGGTGGAGGGCCTGCCCTCCGCCATGGCGAACGAGCTGCTGAAGTTCGAGGACGGCACCCTCGGTCTCGCCCTCAACCTCGAGGAGCGCGAGATTGGTGCGGTCGTCCTCGGCGAGTTCAGCGGTATCGAGGAGGGCCAGCCGGTGCAGCGCACCGGTGAGGTTCTCTCCGTAGGCGTCGGCGAGGGCTACCTCGGCCGCGTCGTCGACCCGCTCGGCAACCCGATCGACGGTCTCGGCGAGATCGCGACCGAAGGCCGTCGCGCCCTCGAGCTGCAGGCCCCGGGCGTCATGGTCCGCAAGTCGGTGCACGAGCCGATGCAGACCGGCTACAAGGCCATCGACGCGATGGTGCCGGTCGGCCGTGGCCAGCGTCAGCTGATCATCGGTGACCGTCAGACCGGCAAGACCGCTCTGGCCGTCGACACGATCATCAACCAGCGCGACAACTGGCGCTCCGGCGACGTGAACAAGCAGGTTCGCTGCATCTACGTCGCCATCGGCCAGAAGGGCTCGACCATCGCGTCCGTTCGCGGCGCCCTGGAAGACGCCGGCGCGCTCGAGTACACGACGATCGTCGCCGCCCCGGCGTCCGACCCGGCCGGCTTCAAGTACCTGGCGCCGTACACCGGTTCCGCCATCGGCCAGCACTGGATGTACGCCGGCAAGCACGTCCTGATCATCTTCGACGACCTGTCGAAGCAGGCCGACGCCTACCGCGCCGTGTCGCTGCTGCTGCGCCGCCCGCCGGGCCGTGAGGCCTACCCGGGTGACGTCTTCTACCTGCACTCCCGTCTGCTGGAGCGCTGCGCGAAGCTCTCCGACGACATGGGTGCCGGTTCGATGACCGGTCTGCCGATCGTCGAGACCAAGGCGAACGACGTGTCGGCGTTCATCCCGACCAACGTCATCTCCATCACCGACGGCCAGTGCTTCCTGGAGTCCGACCTGTTCAACGCGGGCCAGCGCCCGGCGCTGAACGTCGGTATCTCGGTCTCCCGCGTCGGTGGCTCGGCCCAGCACAAGGCCATGAAGCAGGTTTCCGGCCGTCTGCGCCTGGACCTCGCCCAGTACCGCGAGCTGGAGGCGTTCGCCGCCTTCGGTTCCGACCTGGACGCCGCGTCGAAGTCCTCGCTGGAGCGCGGCAAGCGTCTGGTCGAGCTGCTGAAGCAGGGCCAGTACCAGCCGATGCCCGTCGAGGAGCAGGTCGTCTCCGTCTGGGCCGGTACCACCGGCAAGATGGACGACGTCCCGGTCAACGACATCCGTCGCTTCGAGTCGGAGCTGCTGGAGCACCTGCGCCGTGAGCGCAAGGACCTCCTCACCTCCATCGCCGACGGCGGCAAGATGTCGGACGACACCCTGACGTCGATCGCGGACGCCATCGCCGGGTTCAAGCGCCAGTTCGAGACCTCGGACGGCAAGCTCCTGGGCGAGGACGCGCCGGCCGTCAACGTCTCCAAGTGACGACGGAAGGGACCTGACTCATGGGAGCGCAGCTCCGGGTCTACAAGCGTCGCATCCGTGCCGTCACGGCGACCAAGAAGATCACCAAGGCGATGGAGATGATCGCCGCCTCGCGCATCGTCAAGGCGCAGCGCAAGGTGGCGGCGTCGATGCCGTACGCGACCGAGCTCACCCGTGCGGTGACCGCGGTGGCGACCGGTTCGAACACCAAGCACGCCCTGACGACCGAGGTCGAGACGCCGACCCGCGCCGCGATTCTGCTCATCACGAGCGACCGCGGTCTGGCCGGCGGCTACTCCTCCAACGCCATCAAGCAGGCGGAGCGGCTCACCGAGCGGCTGCGCGGCGAGGGCAAGGAGGTCGACACGTACATCGTCGGCCGTAAGGGTCTGGCCTACTACGGCTTCCGCGAGCGCAAGGTCGCGGATTCGTGGACCGGCTTCACCGACAGCCCGGCCTACGCCGACGCCAAGCGCGTCGCGGCGCCGCTGATCGAGGCCATCCAGACGGAGACGGCCGAGGGCGGCGTCGACGAGCTGCACATCATCTACACGGAATTCGTGTCGATGATGACGCAGAACGCGGTGGACGGCCGGATGCTGCCGCTCAGCCTCGACAAGGTCGAAGAAGAGGACGGTGCGAAGGGCGAGATCCTTCCGCTGTTCGACTTCGAGCCGTCGGCGGAGGACGTCCTCGACGCCCTTCTGCCGCGCTACGTCGAGAGCCGCATCTACAACGCACTGCTGCAGTCGGCCGCTTCCGAGCACGCCGCCCGCCGCCGCGCGATGAAGTCGGCGACCGACAACGCCGGGGATCTCATCAAGAGCCTCTCCCGGCTTGCCAACGCGGCCCGCCAGGCCGAAATCACCCAGGAAATCAGCGAGATCGTCGGTGGCGCGAGCGCCATGGCTGACGCGACCGCGGGGAGTGACAAGTAATGACGACCACTGTTGAGACGGCCGCCGCCACGGGCCGCGTCGCCCGGGTCATCGGCCCGGTCGTCGACGTGGAGTTCCCCGTCGACGCCATGCCCGAGATCTACAACGCGCTGAAGGTCCAGGTCGCCGACCCGGCCGAGGACGGCAAGCTCAAGACGCTGACCCTGGAAGTCGCCCAGCACCTGGGTGACGGCCTGGTCCGCACCATCTCGATGCAGCCCACCGACGGTCTGGTCCGCCAGGCCCCGGTGACCGACACGGGCGAGGGCATCACCGTCCCCGTCGGTGACTTCACCAAGGGCAAGGTGTTCAACACCCTCGGTGAGGTGCTGAACTACCCCGAGGCGAACGCCGAGGTCACCGAGCGCTGGCCCATCCACCGCAAGGCGCCCCGCTTCGACGAGCTCGAGTCGAAGACCGAGATGTTCGAGACCGGCGTCAAGGTCATCGACCTTCTCACCCCGTACGTCAAGGGTGGAAAGATCGGTCTGTTCGGTGGTGCCGGTGTCGGCAAGACCGTTCTGATCCAGGAAATGATCTACCGCGTCGCCAACAACCACGACGGTGTGTCGGTGTTCGCGGGCGTCGGTGAGCGTACCCGTGAGGGCAACGACCTCATCGAGGAAATGGCCGACTCGGGCGTCATCGACAAGACGGCGCTTGTCTTCGGCCAGATGGACGAGCCCCCGGGCACGCGTCTTCGCGTCGCGCTCGCCGGTCTGACCATGGCGGAGTACTTCCGCGATGTGCAGAAGCAGGACGTGCTCTTCTTCATCGACAACATCTTCCGTTACACCCAGGCCGGTTCGGAGGTGTCGACCCTTCTGGGCCGCATGCCGTCCGCCGTGGGTTACCAGCCGAACCTGGCTGACGAGATGGGTCTGCTGCAGGAGCGCATCACCTCGACCCGCGGTCACTCGATCACCTCGATGCAGGCGATCTACGTCCCCGCGGACGACCTGACCGACCCGGCGCCGGCCACCACCTTCGCCCACCTCGACGCGACGACGGTTCTTTCCCGTCCGATCTCCGAGAAGGGCATCTACCCGGCCGTGGACCCGCTGGACTCGACGTCCCGCATCCTCGACCCGCGGTACATCGCGGCGGACCACTACGCCACCGCGATGCGCGTCAAGGGGATCCTGCAGAAGTACAAGGACCTCCAGGACATCATCGCGATCCTCGGTATCGACGAGCTGGGCGAGGAGGACAAGCTCGTTGTCCACCGTGCCCGTCGCGTCGAGCGCTTCCTGTCGCAGAACACCCACGTCGCCAAGCAGTTCACCGGCGTCGACGGTTCGGACGTTCCGCTCGACGAGTCGATCGTGGCCTTCAACGCGATCTGCGACGGAGACTACGACCACTTCCCCGAGCAGGCGTTCTTCCTGTGCGGTGGCATTGAGGACCTCAAGGCCAACGCCAAGGAGCTGGGCGTCTCCTAATCGGACGCGTCCCCTCACGGGGCGCGGCTGATTGAAGGACCAATGGAGAGGGGCGGGTGTGTCCCGTCCCTCTCCCCACGCCCATTAGAATTTGACCCAACACCCGGCTGAACCGCCGGGTGGTGACCCGAGGAGCCACCTTGGCTGCTGAGCTGCACGTCGAGCTGGTCGCGGCGGACCGCAATGTCTGGTCCGGCGAGGCCACCCTTGTTGTCGCCCGCACCACGACCGGCGACATCGGCGTCATGCCCGGTCACCAGCCGCTTCTCGGTGTGCTGGAATCGGGCCCGGTGACCATCCGTACCAGCGGGGGCGACACGGTCGTCGCCGCGGTGCACGGCGGTTTCATCTCGTTCGCGGACAACAAGCTGTCCCTGCTGGCCGAGATCGCCGAGCTCGCGGACGAGATCGACGTCCAGCGGGCGGAGCGGGCACTGGAGCGCGCGAAGTCGGAGGCCGACGCGGCCGCCGAACGTCGCGCCGATGTCCGGCTGCGCGCGGTGACGGGGCACTGAGCCCCGTACCGAAGAGTTTGATACCTCAGCCGCGGTCCGTTCTGGAATTTTCCAGACCGGGTCGCGGCTGAGGCGATGCGGATCCTTTTTTGTTTTGCGGGAATTCGATGAGCGAGGAGGTCGGTGAAGATGCTCCTCGCTCTGCTTGTGAGCGGCCTGGTCGTAGCCCTGGTGGTGATCGGGCTGTTTGTGTTCGGGCTGCGCCGCAGACTGATCCAGCGCTCCGGCGGGACCTTCGACTGCAGCCTGCGCTGGGGCGTGGCCGACGAGCCCGACGTCTCCGGCAAGGGCTGGGTCTACGGGGTCGCCCGCTACAGCGGTGACCGGATCGAATGGTTCCGGGTGTTCTCGTACTCCCCGCGCCCGCGCCGGCTGCTGGAGCGTTCCTCGATCGAGGTGCTCGCCCGCCGTGCGCCCGAGGGCGAGGAGGAGCTGGCCCTGCTGTCCGACGCCATCGTGCTCGGCTGTTCCCACCGGGGGACGCGCCTGGAGCTGGCGATGAGCGAGGACGCGCTGACCGGGTTCCTGGCCTGGCTGGAGGCGGCGCCTCCCGGCCAGAGGGTGAACGTGGCCTGAGGGCCCGCGGACGCACCGAAGCCGGGGAGACGGGGGCGGACCCGTCTCCCCGGCTTCGTCACATCACAGGAGCAGTGCGGTACCGGGGGCAGTGGGTGGGGGTCACTGCAGTCCGGTGTGGATCGCGCCGGCCAGTTCGCCGTTGGCGGTGTCGCCGCTGAACTCCCAGAAGAAGGCGCCCTTGAGGCCCTGCTGCTTGGCCCAGGACATCTTTCCGGCGATCGTGGCGGGGGTGTCGTAGCTCCACCAGTTGCCGCCGCACTTGGCGTACGCCGTGCCGGCGACGGTGCCGGTCGTCGGGCAGCTGGTCTTGAGGACCTTGTAGTCCTCGATGCCCTGCTCGTAGGTGCCCGGCGCGGGGCCGGTGGCGGTGCCGCCGGGGGCGGCCTGGGTGACGCCGGTCCAGCCGCGGCCGTAGAAGCCGATGCCGAGGTTGAGCTTGGAGCCGGCGATGCCCTTGCCCTTGAGCTTGGTGATGGCGGCCTCGGAGTTGAAGCCGGCGATCGGGATGCCGGAGTAGGAGGTCAGCGGGGAGTGCGGGGCGGTCGGGCCCTTGGCGTCCCAGGCGCCGAAGAAGTCGTACGTCATGACGTTGTAGAAGTCGACGTACTGGGCGGCGCCACCGTAGTCGGCGAGGTCGAGCTTGCCGCCGTTGGAGCCGTCGGCGGAGATCGCGGCGGTCACCAGGTTCGAGCCGCCGAACTTGGTGCGCAGGGCCGACATCAGGTTCTTGAAGGAGGCGGCGCCGCTGGTGTCGCAGGACAGCCCGCAGGCGTTCGGGTACTCCCAGTCGATGTCGATCCCGTCGAAGACGTCCGCCCAGCGCGGGTCCTCGACCAGGTCGTGGCAGGACTGGGCGAAGGCGGCCGGGTTCTGGGCGGCCTGACCGAAGCCGCCGGACCAGGTCCAGCCGCCGAAGGAGTAGATGACCTTGATGTTCGGGTACTTGGCCTTCAGCTTGCGCAGCTGGTTGAAGTTGCCGCGCAGGGGCTGGTCCCAGGTGTCGGCGACGCCGTCGACGCTCTGGTCGGCGGTGTAGGCCTTGTCGTAGTCGGCGTAGGAGTCACCGATGGTGCACTTGCCGTTCTGGACGTTGCCGAAGGCGTAGTTGATGTGGGTGATCTTGGCCGCCGTGCCCGAGGTCACCAGGTTCTTGACGTGGTAGTTGCGCTGGTAGACGCCCCAGTCGGTGAAGTAGCCGAGCTTCACCCTGGCGCCCGGGTCGCCGGGGTCGCCGGGATCCGTACCACCGCCGGGGGTGGTCACCGAGAGGGAGCCGGAGGAGGGGCCGGTCTGGTCCGCGGTGTCGCGGGCCGTGACCGCGTAGGCGTACGTGGTGCCCTTGGTCAGGCCGGAGTCGTTGAAGGTGGTACCGGTGACGGTGGCGATCTTGCTGCCGCCGCGGAAGACGTCGTAGTTCTTGACGCCCTTGTCGTCGGTGGCCGCGGACCAGGACAGGGTCAGCGCGGTTTCGGTGACGCCGGTCGCGGTGGGGGTGCCGGGTGCCGAGGGCGGGCTGTCGGTGGGGGTGGTGCCGCCCTCGCAGGAGCCGCCGTTGACCTTGCAGCCGGCGGGGGCGCCGGGGCCCGCGCCGTTGAAGCCGAAGCTGGCGGTGGCGCCGGGGGCGAGGGTGCCGTTCCAGCCGACGTTCTTGGCCGTCCAGTGGGTGCCGGAGCTGGTGACGGTGGCGTCCCAGGCCGAGGTGACCGAGGTGCCCGAGGGGTAGTCCCACTCCACGGTCCAGCTGCTGAGGGTGGTGGTGCCGGTGTTCTTCACCGTCCACTTGCCCTCGAAGCCGGTGCCCCAGTCGGAGACCTTGGTGAAGGTGGCGGTCGCGGAGGCGGCGGCCTGCGCGGGCCCGGCGAGGCCCACGAGGCCGGCGACGGGCAGGGCGAGGGCGGCCACCGTGGCGGCCAGCCTCCGGAACAGGCTCGTGCGTCGTGGGGGTGCTGTGCTCAAGGGTGCTCCTCCGTAGGTCCGGAGCGGTCGTGGGGCCGACTGCTCCATGGGGTGGGACCTGCGCCGCCCGTGAGCACGCGGTGTCACAGCCCTCGGAGGCTTTTGACATGGCACGCTCACCACAGTGTTGCGGTGAGATTAGAAAGGTCTGGACCAAGCGTCAAGAGGTCCAGACCTCACCTCCGCTACCGGTCTAGATGCCCAACTCCTGTGCCAGTACCGCCGCTTGGACCCGACTGCGCAGCCCCAGCTTGCCCAGCAGCCTGCTGACGTGCGTCTTCACCGTCGCCTCCGCCATCTCCAGCCGGACCGCGATCTCCGCGTTCGACAGACCCTCGCCCAGCGCGCCGAGCACCTCCCGCTCGCGCCGCGTCAGCGAGTCCACCGCCGCGGCCGCCGCCGGGCGCACGGGGCTCCGTACCGCCCGCGGAGCGGCGAACTCGGCGATCAGCCGACGGGTCACCGCCGGGGCGATCATCCCCTCGCCGCGCGCCACCGTCCGCACCCCGGCGATCAGCTCCGCCGCGTCCGCGTCCTTCAGCAGGAAGCCCGCGGCGCCCGCGCGCAGCGCCCCGAACACGTACTCGTCCAGGTCGAAGGTGGTCAGCACGAGGACGTCGGCCAGCCCCTCTCCGACCACCTGGCGAGTGGCCGAAACCCCGTCCAGACGCGGCATCTGCACGTCCATGAGGACCAGATCCGGCCGCAGCTCGCGGGCCAGGCGCACCGCCTCCTCGCCGTCGGCCGCCTCGCCCACCACCTCGATGTCCCCCGCGCTGCGCAGGATCAGCACGAGGCCCGCCCGTACGGCGCTCTGGTCCTCGGCCACCACGACCCTGATGGTCATACCCGCACCGCTCTCTCCTCCGCGGGCAAGGCCGCCCGCACCTGCCAGACGGCCCCGGCGGGACCCGCCGTGAACGTACCGCCGAGCAGTTCCGTCCGTTCCCGCATGCCGATCAGCCCCGCCCCGGAGCCGGGAGCGCGGGGGCCGGACCGGTCCCCGTACGGGGAGTCCACCTCCACGGTCAGCAGCCCGTCGTCGTCGCGGCCCACCCGCACCGTGACCGTGCCCGGGGCGGCGTGCTTGAGGGCGTTGGTCAGCGACTCCTGCACGATCCGGTACGCCGCGAGCTCGACCGGGGCCGGCAGCGGCGGCCCGGGCTCCCGCGCGTCGAGCAGTACGAAGTCCAGCCCGCTCGCCGCCCCGTTCGTACGGGCCTGCCCGACCAGGGCCTCCAGCCCGTCCAGCGAAGGCACGGCCACCGCCTCCTCCCCGGCTCCCGCCTCGCGCAGCAGACCGATCAGCCGGCGCATTTCGGCCAGCCCCTGGACGCTGTTCTCGCGGATCACCCCCAGGGCCTCGCGGCTGGTGGCGGGGGAGTCGATGGACAGCGCGGCGGTCGAGTGGATGGCGATCGCCGAGAGGTGGTTGGCCACCATGTCGTGGAGCTCGCGGGCCATCCGGGCGCGCTCGGCGGCCACCGCCTGCGTACGGTCCATCTCGGCCAGCAGCGCCGTCTGCTCGGCGCGCAGCCGGGCGGCCACCGCGGCCTCGCGGTGGTTGCGCAGGGTGGCGCCGGTCAGGGCGGGGGCGAAGCTGACGATGCCGGTGACCACGCCGATCAGCAGGGCCTGCGGGGTGCGCAGCCAGGCCAGGGCCGCGATGGTGACGACGAGGGTGATCAGGCCGGTGCTGACCGGCAGCCGGCGGGCCATGGAGGGCTTGCCGTAGACCACCGCCGCGTACATCAGGTCGGTGAAGATCACGACGGTGGCGAGGCTGCCCACCGTGAACTGGTCCGCGATCACGCCGATCGTGCCGACGGCCAGGATGAGGTTCGGCAGCGTACGGCGCACCAGCTCCAGCGACCCGAGCACCACCAGCGGGACCAGCGCCGCCCAGTCGGGCAGGAAGTGCCGCTGGCCGGAGCTGTACACCCCGAGCGACCAGAGCAACAGGCCGGCGAGCACGCTGACCACCGCGAGCAGGACGTCGTCGCGGTGCGGGGGAGGGATCTTCGGGAGCACGGTCCCATCCAACAGGGTCCGTGGCGCCGGGGCCTCGGCGCGGGGTCGGAGGCACCGGTACATCGAAGGGTGCAGTCCTCTTTCGTCACTGGCGACGAGGTGGCGGCGCCCGGCGGCCGCCAACCTGGAAGAGAACCCACACCCCGCCGCCGTGAACGGAGCCTGCGCCGTGCTCGTCGCCCTTGTCATCGCCTGCGAGGTCGGATTCTGGGTGCTGCTGGCCCTCGGACTGGGCCTGCGCTACCTCGCCCGGAAACCGAGGCTCGGCGCCGCGGTCCTGCTGTGCGAGCCGCTGCTGGAGCTGACCCTGCTGGTCGCCACCTGCGTGGACCTCAAGAACGGGGGCGAACCCGGCTGGACGCACGGGCTCGCCGCCCTCTACATCGGCTACACCGTCGGCTACGGCCACTACACCGTGAAGTGGCTCGACGGGCACGCGGCGTACCGCTTCGGCGACGGTCCGAAGCCCCCCGGCCCGAAGTACGGCAAGGCACGCGCCGTTCACGAGTGGAAGCTGTGGGCGCGGAGCCTGGCCGGGGCGGCCGTCGCGCTCGCCCTGCTCCAGGCCGGCATCTGGTACGTAGGCGACGCCGCCGACACCGGCAGCCTCCAGGCGTGGCAGTTCACCGCCCTGCGGATCCTCGGCATCCAGGGGCTGATCGCCGCGACCTACACGATCTGGCCGCGCAAGGCCCCGGAGACCACCCCGGCCCGCGACGGCGAACCGGCGGCCCGCGGTTAGGCCTTCCCTAGCGCTCGCCGCCGGGCACCCACAGGACGTCCCCGGCCTCCTTGTTGGCGGTGCGCGCCAGGATGAAGAGGAGGTCGGAGAGGCGGTTGAGGTAGGTGGCCGTCAGCGGGTTCATGACCTCGCCGTGCACCTCCAGCGCCGACCACGTCGAACGCTCGGCACGCCGGACCACGGTGCAGGCCTGGTGCAGCAGGGCCGCGCCGGGCGTGCCGCCGGGGAGGATGAAGCTGCGCAGCTTCTCCAGCTCCTCGTTGAAGAGGTCGCAGTCCGCCTCCAGCTTGTCGATGTAGAACTGCTCCACGCGCAGCGGCGGGTACTGCGGGTCCCGCACGACCGGGGTGCACAGGTCGGCGCCCACGTCGAAGAGGTCGTTCTGCACGCGTACCAGGACCTTCACGACCTCCTGCGGCAGCGCCCCCAGCGCGATGGCCGTCCCGATCGCGGCGTTGGCCTCGTTGGCATCCGCGTACGCCGAGATGCGCAGGTCGGTCTTCTGCGTACGGCTCATGTCCCCCAGGGCGGTCGTGCCCTTGTCGCCGGTACGGGTGTAGATACGCGTCAGGTTCACCATGCGGCCAGGGTAGTGCGGGCCAACTGCGGGCGGCCCGCGCACTGCTGGGCCGTACCGGTGTGATGTCCGTCATCTGAGACGTGACGCGTGTTACTTCGCGGTCACACCGTCCCTCACTGGCGCTAGTCTCCGCCGGAGGGGCCATGAGACTGGGCCGTATGGGAAACGAGGGGTGTGCAGTGGCTGGGAAGCTCGCCGTCATCGGTGCTGGACTGATGGGTTCCGGGATCGCTCAGGTCTCCGCTCAGGCAGGTTGGGACGTCGTCCTGCGGGACGTCACCGACGCCGCCCTGACGCGTGGCACGGACGGCATCAAGGCCTCGTACGACCGGTTCGTGGCCAAGGGCAAGATGACGGCCGAGGACGCCGAGGCGGCCCTCGCCCGGATCACGACGACCACCGACCTCGACGCGGTCGCGGACGTGGACATCGTCGTCGAGGCGGTCTTCGAGAAGCTCGAGGTCAAGCACGAGATCTTCCGCACCCTGGACGACCTGGTGCGCGAGGACGCGGTGCTCGCCTCCAACACCTCCGCCATCCCGATCACCAAGATCGCGGCCGTGACGAAGCGTCCGGAGCGGGTCGTCGGCGCGCACTTCTTCTCGCCCGTCCCGATGATGCAGCTCTGCGAGCTGGTGCGCGGCTACAAGACGAGTGACGAGACCCTCGCCACCACCCGCGCGTTCGCCGAGTCGGTCGGCAAGACCTGCATCGTCGTCAACCGCGACGTCGCCGGGTTCGTGACGACCCGTCTGATCTCCGCGCTGGTCGTCGAGGCCGCGAAGCTGTACGAATCGGGCGTCGCCTCCGCCGAGGACATCGACATCGCCTGCAAGCTCGGCTTCGGGCACGCGATGGGGCCGCTGGCCACCGCCGACCTCACCGGCGTCGACATCCTGCTGCACGCCACCAGCAACATCTACACCGAGTCGCAGGACGAGAAGTTCGCGCCGCCGGAGCTGATGCGCCGCATGGTCGACGCGGGCGACATCGGCCGCAAGAGCGGGCAGGGCTTCTACAAGCACTGAGCACGACCGTTCGAATCTCCGCACCCTACGGGGTGAATTAGGTATCGGTTCGCTCACAGTCGGCAACTTCCCTGCCCGCGAGGCAGTCAGATGCAGTGAGAGTTGCCGACCACGGAACAGTCGGACCACACGCAAGCAGTACAGCCGGACAGCCGGGGAGCACACATGCACATCAGGGGCGACCACGCCGAACTCGCGGTCGGGGGTCGCCTCGACGTGCGCAGCGCGGCGGACGCCCGTACGGTCCTGCACACCGCCCTCGACGACGGCCACGGTGACCTCGTGCTCGACCTGACCGGACTGGACTCCTGGGACGCGACCGGACTCGGCGTGATCATGGGAGCCCACCGGCGGGCCGGCCGCACCGGCCGGCGCCTCGTCCTGCGCGGGGTGCCCGACCGGATGCAGCGGCTCCTCGTGGCCACCCGGCTGCACCGGATCCTCGCGATCGAGGGCGGACTGGAAGCGGAGTCCCTGCCCCGGGTGTAAAAGCGGCTGCGGGCGGGGGACGGCGTCGGCTTTCATGGGCCCATGGTGTCCACCGACCGACTCCTGGCCTTCGCGGCCATGTCCGCCCTGCTGATCGTGATCCCCGGCCCCAGCGTGCTGTTCGTGATCGGCCGCGCCCTGGCGCAGGGCCGCCGCGCCGCGCTGACCACGGTCGCCGGGAACACGCTCGGGGCGTACGTGCTCGTCGTGGCCGTGGCGCTCGGCGTCGGAGCCGTCGTCGAGCGCTCGGTGCTCGTCTTCACCACGCTGAAGCTGATCGGCGCCGCGTACCTGGTGTACCTGGGCGTCAAGGCGTTCCGGCAGCGCGGATCCCCGCGGGAGGCCTTCGACGGGGACGCCCCGGTGGCGCACGGCAGCGTGCGGACCCTCGCCGAGGGCTTCGCGGTGGGCGTCGCCAACCCGAAGACCATCGTCTTCTTCGCGGCCGTGCTGCCCCAGTTCGTGGACCGCGTCGCCGGACACGTCACCCTCCAGATGCTGGAGCTCGGCCTCGTCTTCAACCTCATCGCGATCGTCTCCGACAGCGCCTGGGGACTGGTCGCGGCCACCACCCGCGGCTGGTTCGCCCGATCGCCGCGCAGGCTGTCCATGGTGGGCGGGACCGGCGGGCTCGCGATGATCGGCCTCGGCGTCACCGTGGCCGTCACAGGCCGCAAGGACTGAGTTCCGTACCGTCCCGGGCGTATCCGGAGGAAACGTAACGGTCCGGTGGTGAAGGCACCCCTGCGGTTCCCGCGCGACCGGCCACGGTCTAGGGTTCGGGCGGAAACCGGACCAGTAGCGACAGCGGCGTGAGCGAAGGCCGGGCGTAATGACGGCGGCGACGGCGCGCGCGACGCGATCGGGGGACTTGGTCATGGACGGTACGGACCGCACGCAGGGACAGCCCGGCCCGGGCGGGCAGCCGATGCCCCCGGGGGGAGGCGCCGGGCCCGGGCCCGCGCGGATCGTGACCCTGACCGCCGGGGACTTCAGCCTCACCGTCAACCCCGTCGACGGCAGCGAGATCGAGCCCCAGCGGCCCGCCGTCGCGGGCTCCGGCCGCCGCCCCGCCCGGCGCGACGCGGCCTCCCGCGCCGCCCGGGACGCCGCCGCACGACCTCCCGTACTCCCCGGACCGCCGCCGCCCGCCCGGCCGCTGCTGGAACGCGCCGAGGAGCGGGACCGGATCGTCCGGCTGCTGGGACGCGGCCGCTCCGTACGCCTCACCGGGCCCGCCGGATCCGGCCGTTCCGCCCTCCTCGACGTGGTCGCCAGGGCCTGCGCCGGACTCGCCCCCGACGGCGTCGTCCGGCTCAGCGGCTACGGAGTGCAGCAGCCGGCGGAACTCCTGCACTCCCTGTACGCCGCCGTGTACGACGCCCCCGACCTGCGCCCCGACCGTACGGAACTCCTCGCGCGGGCCGCCGGGATCGGTGCCATCGTCCTCCTCGACGACCTGGAGCTGGGCGGCCCCGCCCTCGACGAGCTGCTGCGCGCCACCCCCGAGTGCGCCTACCTGCTCGCCGCCACCCCCGAGGCCAAGGCCCCCTCCGACGACTCCCACCTGGAGGAGGTCTTCCTCGGCGGGCTCGGACGGGCCGACTGCGTGCTGCTGCTGGAGGCGGGCACCGGCAGGCCGCTGACCGAGGAGGAGACCGCCTGGGCGGGCGACCTGCGGTTCGCCTCGGAGGGGCTGCCGCTGCGCTTCGTACAGGCCGCCGCCCTGCTGCGGCAGCGCGACGAGCTCAACGGGATCGCCGCCGCCGACGAGGACGAGGAACCCGGCGTCTTCGACGAACGCCCCCGCGACCCCGCCCACGTGCCGCTGCCCAGCCTCGCCGAGGGCGCGGCGCCCGCCGAACTGCTGGCCTCCCGGGTCAGCGAGTCGGCCCGGGCCGCCCTGCGGATCGCCTGCGCCCTGGGCGGGGAACTCCCGCACCACGCGCACCTGCCCGCACTGGTGGGGGACACGCACGCCGACTCCGCCGTCGCGGAACTGCTGGGCTGCGGGCTGATCACCGCCGTCGGACCCCGGTACCGGCTCGCGGCGGGGGTCGCGCGGCAGCTGGAGGAGGCCGGCTACGGGGACACCGCCGCCGAGGAGGCCCGTACCGCCGCCCGGCACTACGCCTGGTGGACCGGGCACGCCTCGGTGACCCCGGAGCGGGTCGCGGCGGAGGCCGACGCGGTGCTGACCGCGCTGGCCGGGGCCGATGTGGTGGCCGCCGTACTCCTGGCCCGCACGGCTGCGCCGGCCTTCGCGGCCTCCCTGCACTGGGAGGCGTGGGAGCGGGTGCTGCGCGCGGGGGCGGAGGCCGCGCGGAAGGCGGGGGAGGTCGCGGAACAGGCCTACTTCCACCACGAGCTGGGCGTGCTCGCGCTGTGCGAGGGGCGGCTGGACCGGGCGCGGGCCGAGCTGGAGGCCTCCATAGGTCTGCGGGGCGCGCTCGCGGACAAGCGGGGGACGGTGGCGGGGCGGCGGGCCCTGGCACTGGTCACCGACCGGGAGGCGCTGGGCGTGGAGGTGTCGCCGCCACTGCGGCTGGCTCCGCCGCTCGCCGCGCCGGTCTCGCCGGTGGCCCTGCCGGCGGCTGCGCCGATCACTCCGCCGATCACTCCGCCGGTGCCTGCGCCGGTGCCTGCGCCGGTCTCGGTGGTGAAGCCGGGCGCCGCCGTGGCTCCCGCTCCGGCCGCGGAGGCCGTCACGCAGGTCACCCCGCTGATCGGGGCGACGGCGGCGCCGTCCATGACGCCGACGACCCTGTCCCAGGTGTTCGAGGACGCGTTCCCGCAGGAGCCGAAGCCCGCGCCCGCGCCGGTGCCCCGCCGCCCGGAGCCCGAGCAGGGCGGGCGGCGCAAGACGGTGCTGCTGGCCGCCGCCGGCGCGCTCACGGTGGTGGCGCTCGGTACGGTCGTCGGCCTGTCGCTGGCGTCGGGGGACACCGAGCAGCCGGCGGCCCCCGCCGTGTCCTCGACCCCGGACGCCCCGGCGGTGGTTCCGCCGCAGGTGCCCGGGAACAGCGGGAACGATCCCGCACCGGAGCCCGCCGCGCCGTCGGCCGCGTCGCCGTCGGACCCCGCCGCCCCCGCGCCGCGTCCGGGGGAGACCGGGCAGCCGACCCCGCCGGCCCGTACGACGGGTCCGCAGCGGCCGCCGACGACCCCGCCCGTGACGAAGCCGACCACGCGGCAGCCGACCCCGCCGGTCTCCCCGGACCCGCCGACCTCGCCGCCCCCGTCCCCGACCCAGCCCCCGCCGACGACCCCGGCACCCCCGACCACCTCCACGTCGGCCGCCCAGTCCCCGACGGCGGCCGAGTCCCCGACGGCAACGGCCTGACCCCCTGCGGGCCAGGACGGCGACGGCCCCCCGAGCCGGAGCTCAGGGGGCCGGAAAGCCGATGGGTGCGGGGGCGCCGGGCCGCGCGAGCGGCGCGTCGAAAGGATCGGATCAGAACAGGCGGAGCTTGTCGTCCTCGATGCCGCGCATGGCGTTGTAGTCGAGGACCACGCAGTCCATGCCCCGGTCATTGGCCAGTACCCGTGCCTGCGGCTTGATTTCCTGGGCCGCGAAGACGCCCCGGACCGGAGCCAGGTGCGGGTCGCGGTTGAGGAGTTCCAGGTACCGGGTGAGCTGCTCGACGCCGTCGATCTCGCCGCGCCGCTTGATCTCCACCGCCACCGTCGCACCCGCCGCGTCCCGGCACAGGATGTCCACGGGCCCGATCGCCGTCATGTACTCGCGCCGGATCAGGGTGTAGCCCTCGCCGAGCGTGTCGATGCGGTCGGCCAGCAGCTCCTGGAGGTGCGCCTCGACGCCGTCCTTGATGAGCCCGGGGTCGGTGCCCAGCTCGTGGGAGGAGTCGTGGAGGACTTCCTCCATGGTGATGATGAGCTTCTCGCCCGCCTTGTTGACGACGGTCCAGACGCCCGCGTCGTCCCCGCTCCCCTCCTTGAGGGTGCACGGAGGCGACATCCAGTTGAGCGGTTTGTACGCTCGGTCGTCCGCGTGGATCGAGACACTGCCGTCGGCCTTCACGAGGATCAGACGGGGTGCCGAGGGCAGATGGGCGGTGAGCCGGCCCGCGTAGTCGACGGAGCAGCGGGCAATGACGAGACGCATGGTCGGCAACGCTACTCGACGAGAAGGCCTCCACGCGATTCGCCCCTGAAAGCCCCGTTCGCTGATGGCGCGTTGTATGCGCATTCTCCTGGTGCGGTACCCGGTGGGCGCCTACCGTGGTGAGCGGGAGGTTGTCGAGCGTGCACGCTGCGTCGCGACCTCCTTCCCTGCCCGTAAGACTCCGGCAACCCAAACGCCGGGGTCACGAGAGGAGAACCCATGTCGCTCGACGTCTCACCGGCCCTACTCGAACAGGCCGAGCGAGGCGAGGTCGACGAAGCCGCCTTCGTCGACTGCGTCCGGACCTCCCTGCCCTACGCATGGGAGATGATCAGCTCGTTGGTGGCCCAGCTGGAGGTTGAGGGCGGACAGTTCGCCGACAACCAGACGCCTCCGCCGCACGAGCAGGCCCGTGGGCAGCTGCTGCGCGCGCTCGCGAGTGACGCGATACGCGGTGCGCTGCAGCGGCACTTCGGGGTGCGCCTGGCATTCCAGAACTGTCACCGGGTAGCGGTGTTCCCACTGGATTCCTCGGTGGACGACCGGCTGGCCAAGTTCACCTCGATCCGGGGCCAGCTGCTCAACCAGTCGCCGGAGCTCCGCGACTGCTAGCAGGACCCGTACTTCGCTGCCGCTCCGTGTCGCGGGAGGTGCGACTGACACCGGAGCGGCAGCCCTGGTCCGGTGCCGGCCGCACCCCGCCTCACCCCAGCAGCGGCATGACCTCCGCGCCCAGGCGGCGGACGTTCTCCTCGGTCGCGGCGAGGTCCCCGGACCCCTCCGTCAGCAGGGCGAACCGCGTGATGCCGGTGCGCTCCGAGGTCGCCGCGAGGCGGTCCGCCGCCAGTGTGGGGCTCCCGACCGGATGCAGGTCGCACAGCAGCTCCGTGTACGCGACGGGGTCGCGCATCGCGCGCTGCCGGCCGTCCACCGTGACATGGGCGTCCAGGCCCTGCCGGAACCAGCCCGGCATCGCCTTCAGCAGGGCCTCGCGGGCGTCCACGGTACGGTCGGCCAGCTGGCAGACCCCGGCCGAGACGTGTCCGGCAGCCCGTACGGCCTCGGGGGAGTGGCCCGCCTCCAGCGCGGTCCGCCGCCACAGCGCGACCATCTCCGCCTTCTCCTCGTCCCCGCAGTGCATGCCCAGCAGCATCGGCAGCGCCCGCTCGGCGGCGAGCCGCACCGACGCCGGGGAGGTGCACGCGACGATCACTTCCGGCCCCGTCCCGTCCCCGTCCAGCGCCTGGGCCGGACACGGTACGACGGCCACCTCGCGGAAGGCGTACCGCTCGCCGGCGGCGCCCACCCGGGGCTCGGCCAGCCAGCGGCGCAGCAGGTCCAGGTCCTCCGGGAAGCCCGCCTCGTACGCCTCCAGGCCGCCCCCGAACACCTCCAGGTCCACCCACGGCCCGCCCCGCCCCACCCCGAGGGTGAACCGCCCGCCCGAGGTGACGTGCAGCAGGGCAGCCTGCTCCCCGAGGGCCACCGGGTGGGTGTTCGGCAGCACGCTCACCGCCGTGCCCACCCGCAGCCGCCGGGTCCGCCCCAGCAGCAGGGCCGCCAGGGTCACCGCCGACGGGCAGACCCCGTACGGCACGAAATGGTGCTCGGCGAGCCAGACCGAGTCCAGCCCGGCCTCCTCGGCCACCTCGGCGGTCCGCACCGCCCGGTGCAGTGCCTCGCCCTGACCCTGGCCCGGGAACTGGGCCGCCAGTACAAACGCTCCAACGCGCATCGCCCTTAGCCTCCTCGCGGCTGACGCGGCCTCCCCCAGGTGGACCGACTCGTTGATGGGATCAACGTCTGATGGCAACAACGTCTGACACGTGCCAAAGGCACGGCCTGTCAGGAAAGTTATTGAGATTGTCGGGCCAGTTCTCGTATGACCGCAGCCTTCATCCGCAACCCTGCGGGTACCCCGGCTCGCTGCGCGTAGTCTGGGAGAAAGTCACTGCCGGCCGCCCATTCGTGAGGTATACGTGTCACCGCGCCACAACCGCCCCAGGGGCGGCGAGACTCCGGACGAACGACCCAGCACCGGCCTCGACCGGTACGGGCTGGAGCGGACCGAGGAGTACCAGGGCGAGGAGTGGAAGGTCCGCCACGTGGCGGGCGCCAGCGCGGCCGGGAAGCGCTACCGCTGCCCCGGCTGCGACCAGGAGATCCCCTCCGGCACCCCGCACCTGGTGGCCTGGCCCGAGTACGGGGGCGTGGACGACCGGCGGCACTGGCACAAGGCCTGCTGGAACGCGAAGGACCGCCGCACCACGAAGGTGCAGCGGTCCCGCAACGCGCCGAAGTACTGACCCCGGCCGGCGTTCCGAACGTATTCAGACGTCGCAGCCTCAGACGTCGCGGCGGCCCACCACCCCGTACGAGGCCGCGACGGCCGCCGCCGTCACCAGGACCAGCAGTCCCAGCTGGGCCAGGTCGTTCGGGGTCGGGCTGCCGTCCATGCCGCTGTTCGGCAGTCCGAAGAGCTGGATCAGCCCCATCGGGGCGTTGTAGCGGACCACGGCCAGGCCGAGGCCCTTGCTGACGGGCCACAGCGTCATGATCGCCCCGAACACCGGCGGCATGGTGACCACGCCGAGCATGACCGCGATCCCGCCCGCCGAGTGCCGTACGAGGGCCCCGACGGCGAGCGCCAGGACGCCCAGCAGGGTGACGTAGAAGCACCCGGCCAGCGCGCCCGCCCACTCGCTCCAGCCGTGGTACCCGGCCGCGGGGCCGTTGTGCAGGAGGGCGGCGGCGATGCCGACGAACGCCACCGACCCCAGGGTGACGCCGAACGCGACCGTCCCGAAGACCAGGTACTTCGCGGTGAGCACCCGCAGCCGCCCGGGGGAGGCCGTGAAGGTGGTCCGTATCAGGCCGGTGCCGTGCTCGGAGGAGACCGTCAGCACCCCGAGCACCATCACCGCGATCTGGCCGATCATCAGGCCGAACAGGGCGGGCGCGGGGAACGGGATCGATTCGTAGTCGCGGGAGGTGGTCTGGAGCACGGCGAGCATGCCGATGCCGACGACCAGGGCGACGAGGGAGCCGAGCGTCCACAGGGTGGAGCGCACGGAGGTCAGCTTGGTCCACTCCGAGGCCAGGGCGTGCCCCAGGTGGGGCCGCGGCGTGGGCAGCGGCGAGCTGTAGCCGCCGCCCGGCCGCCGCGCGCTCGCGGCGGGGGTCGCGGCCGGGGTCGCGCCGGGGGTGGTGGTCATCGGAGGTCCTCGGGACTGTTCTTGGCGGCGGAGGCGAGATCGGCGGCGCTGCCGGGCATCAGGAAGGGCCGCTCACCGGATCCGGGCGGCGGGGGAGCGAAGAAGCTCGCCGCGGTCTCCGCCGGGACGACGGGGGCCTGCGCCTCCTCCTCCCAGTCCGCGACGCTCGGCGGCTCGGGCTCCCACAGCTCCGCGCGGGGGTCGTCGGTGGAGGTGTACTCGACGGAGGACTGGGTCATCCGCATGTACGCCTCCTCCAGCGAGGCCCGGTGCGGGGAGAGCTCCCACAGCCGTACGCCGGTCTCGTGCGCGATGTCGCTGATGCGGGGCAGCTCCAGCCCGGTCACCCGCAGCGCCCCGTCGGGCTCCTGGAGGACCCGGCCGCCCGCCTTGGTCAGCGCGCCGCCCAGCGTGACCCGGCCGTCGGGGCCGTTGCCCGCCGCGCGGACCCGGGCGAATCCGGCCGAGTTGTGCGTGATGAAGTCCTGGGTGCTCATATCGGCCAGCAGCCGGCCCCGGCCGATCACGATCAGGTGGTCGGCGGTCAGCGCCATCTCGCTCATCAGGTGTGAGGAGACGAACACGGTGCGGCCCTCGGAGGCGAGCTGGCGCATCAGGTTGCGGACCCAGAGGATGCCCTCGGGGTCGAGGCCGTTGACCGGCTCGTCGAAGAGCAGCACCTGCGGGTCGCCGAGCAGGGCGGTGGCGATGCCGAGCCGCTGCCCCATGCCGAGCGAGAAGCCCTTCGTGCGCTGCCGGGCGGCGTCCTGGAGCCCGACCACGCCCAGCACCTCGTCGACCCGCTTCTCGGGGATCCCGGAGAGCTGGGCGATGGACAGCAGGTGCGTACGGGCCCGGCGGCCGCCGTGCACGGCCTTGGCGTCGAGCAGGGCCCCGACGTGCCGCTGGGCGTTGGGCAGCTCCCGGAAGGGGAGGCCGTTGATCGTGACCTGCCCGGACGTGGGCCGGTCCAGGCCGACGATCATGCGCATGGTGGTGGACTTGCCGGAGCCGTTGGGTCCCAGGAATCCGGTGACGTGACCCGGCTTGACCTGGAAGGACAACGCGTCGACGGCGGTCTTGGCGCCGAAGCGCTTGGTCAGGCCGACTGCCTCGATCATCGTGCTGCCCCTTGCCAGGCCCGGACGGCTCTCGTCCGCGTAAGCCTTAAGAGGATATCGAGTCCCCTGCGGTTCCCTCCCGGACCGGATCCCTGAGCTAGCCCTGAGATCCGACCCGGGGATCTCCCGTAGTACCCGCGGCGTCCGTCCTGAGGGGGACGCCGCGGGCCGTCAGTCCGTCACGCGTCCCGCTTCTTGAGCACCAGGTACCCGCCGAGTACGGCCGCCAGCACCCACAGGACCATGATCCCGAGACCGCCCCAGGGGCCGTAGGGCGTCTCGGGGCTGCCCATGGCCTCCGGCACGGTCTGCATGATCGTGGAACCCGCCTTGTCGGGCAGGTACTGGCCGTACTTACGGGTCGCCTCGAATCCGCTGAGGAGGTTCGAGACGATCAGGAAGAACGGGATCAGGATGCTGATCGAGGCGACCGAGCTGCGCAGCATGGCGGCCACGCCCATGGAGAACAGGGCGAGGAGCGCCATGTACACGCCGGCGCCGACCACCGCGCGCAGGACGTTGTCCTCGCCGATCCCGATGCTGTGGCCCCCCAGGATCGCCTGGCCGAGGAAGAACGACACGAAGCTGGTCAGCAGGCCGACCAGCAGGGCCAGGGCCGTGGCCACGGTGAGCTTGCCCAGCAGGAAGCCCGCGCGCCCGGGTACGGCGGCCAGCGAGGTGCGGATCATGCCCGTGCTGTACTCGGAGCTGACCACCATCACCCCGAAGACGATCATTGCCAGCTGTCCGAACTGCATCCCGCTGAAGCTCAGCAGGGTGGGGTCGAACGTGGCCCGCTCGACGTTGTTCATGCTGTCGAAGCTCGCGTTGACCAGGGCGCAGAAGGCGGCACTGAACCCGACGGTGGCGAGGAAGGCGACGGCGAGGGTCCAGCTCGTGGAGGCGACCGTGCGGATCTTGGTCCACTCGGAGTTGAGGACCGCGGGGAAAGAGGACACGGTCACTCGCCGCCCTTGCGCGTCGCGTCGAATCCGGCGCCCCAGGTGGGGGCGCCGCCCGGACCACCCGGTGCCGTACCGCCCGGCGCGGGCGTGCCCGGCGCGTGGGCGTGGTATTCGACGGAGTCCGCCGTCATGCGCATGAACGCTTCCTCCAGTGAAGCCCGTTGCGGGCTGAGTTCGTGCAGCACGATCTGGTGCTGGGCGGCCAGCTCGCCGAGCTGCTCGGACCCGACGCCGTCGATCTCCAGCACACCGGTGGCCGGGACGCTGATCGCGTTGATCCCGGCCTCGTGCAGGACGTCCTTGAGGCGCTCCTGCTGCGGCGAGCGCACGCGTACGTAACTGCGCGAGTTCTGCTGGATGAAATCAGACATCGACAGGTCGGCCAGCAGCTTTCCCTGTCCGATGACGATCAAATGGTCCGCCGTCAGGGCCATTTCGCTCATCAGATGGGAGGAGACGAAGATCGTCCTTCCCTCTGCGGCCAGCCCCTTCATAAGATTTCGGATCCAGAGAATTCCCTCCGGGTCCAGACCATTGACGGGTTCGTCGAACATCAGGATCTCCGGATCACCGAGCAGCGCAGAGGCGATTCCCAGCCTCTGGCCCATCCCGAGCGAAAATCCTTTCGACTTCTTCTTCGCCACGGCCGTCAGTCCGACCAGGTCCAGCACCTCGGCGACGCGCTGCTCCGGGATCCGGTTCGACTGGGCCAGGCAGAGAAGGTTGTTGTAGGCGCTGCGACCGCCGTGCATGGCTTTCGCGTCCAGCAGCGCCCCGATGTACTTCAGCGGCTCCGGCAGGTCCCGGTAGTGCTTGCCGTCGATCCGGACCGTACCGCTGGTCGGGTTGTCGAGGTCGAGCATCATGCGCATGGTCGTGGACTTCCCCGCCCCGTTGGGGCCGAGGAAGCCGGTGACCACCCCCGGTCTGACCTGGAAGCTGAGGTTGTCCACGGCGGTCTTGGCGCCGAATCGTTTGGTAAGGCCCTCAAGCTCGATCATGCGGCCACGCTAGAACGCCGAAGGGCCGTACGCCACCTCAAAAGGGTGACGTACGGCCCAACGTCGAACGGTCCGTACTAGCGGCTCTGCTGCGCCGGCACGCCGCGGGTCACCGGCTCGTCGTCGACGATCGGGTTGGCGGCCGCCACGGCCGCACCCGTCAGCGTCGCCAGCATCTCGCGGACGTTGGTCAGCTGCGCGTTGATCGAGTCGCGGCGGTTGGTGAGCGCCGCCAGCTCGCGCTCGGACTCGCTGCGGATCCGGTCGGCCTTGGCGTTGGCGTCGGCGACGATGTCCTCGGCCTGGCGCTGCGCGGTCTCCACCGTCTGGCGGGCCCGGCGCTCGGCGTCCGTACGGAGCTTCTCCGCCTCCAGGCGCAGCTGCTCGGCGCGGTGCTCGATCTCCGCGAGGCGCTTCTCGGCCTTCTGCTGACGCGAGGCCAGGTCGCGCTCGGACTGCTCGCGCCGCTTGGCCAGGTTGGTCTCGAAGTCCGCGGCGGCCTGGGCGGCCTTGGCGCGGGTCTCCTCGAACAGCGCGTCGGCCTCCTCGCGCTTGGAGGCCGCGTCCTTCTGGGCCTCGGCGCGCAGGGTGGAGGCGTCGCCCTTGGCCTTCTCGACGATGCGGACGCCCTCGTCCTCCGCCTTCGACTTGCGGTCCGACGCGAACGACTCGGCGTCGTTGCGCACCTGCTGGGCGGCCGACTCCGCCAGCTCCCGGTGCTGCTCGGCGGCGCGACGGGCCTCCTCGCGCAGGTCCTTCGCCTCCTCCTCGGCCAGCCGGAGGATCTTCTCGACCCGGGCACCGAGGCCGGCGTACGACGGCTCGGCGTCGCTCACCTGGGCCTGGGCGTTCTGCGTCTCGAGGTGCAGCTCCTCGATCCGCTTTTCCAGAGAGTTGATGCGTCCAAGTGCGCTGTCGCGGTCGGAGACCAGCTTGGTAATGCGGTCGTCCACCTGACCGCGGTCGTAACCACGCCGCACGAGCTCGAAGCCGAAGGGGGAGGAAGTGTCGCTCATGGGGTTCCTGTCGAATGAGACCGATGAGGTGCTACGTGAGGTGTTAAGGGGAATCCTAGGCGCCCGGGCGGCGTGTCATCGAGTCAATCCGGGTTTGCCCTGGACAATGACACCCCTTTTGAGTGGCAAGGCGGCAGAATGCTTGTCACTCGTCCGCCTGAACCTCCTTCAGAAGCACACATCCCAGCGTTCTGACTAGCCCTCCGACGTCTTACCACCCGAACGGGTGGAGCCCGCTGTCGCGCCGGCCTTCACGCCCCCCGCGCCCTGGCCGCCCACCGCGGGCTTCGCACCACCCGAAGGTGCCTCGAATGATTCCAACGCCTCAAGAACGTCCTGGACACGGGAGATCTCCGCCTGAATGTCCTCGCGCCTGCGCACCAGGACCCCCAGCTCACGACGGCCCTCGTCGACCAGCCGCTCCGCCTCCGCCTTCGCCTCGGAGAGCGCCTGCTCGGCCTGCCGCGACAGATCCGCCTTCTTCTGCTCGGCCTCCTTGAGCAGCGCCTCCGCCTTGCGCACCGCGGCGATGCGGACCTTGCTCGCCTCGCTGCTCGCGTCCGACACCAGCTCCTTGGCCTTCGCCTCGGCCTCGACGCTCTGCTCGGTCGCCGCGCGCACCAGCTTGTCCACGCGCTCGCCGGCCGACTTCATCTGCTCCGCCGACTCCCGGCGGGCCCGCTCGTGCAGCTCCTCGACCTCGGACTCGACCCGGGACCGCAGCTCCTCCGCCCGCTCCCTTATGGCGGCCGCGTCCGTGCGCGCCCCGACCAGCAGCTCGTCGGCGTCCGTACGGGCCTTCTCCACCGTGGAGTTGCCCTCGACGGTCGCCTCCGAGGTGATCCGCGCGGCCTCCTTGCGCGCCGCGTCGACCATCGCGTCGGCCTGCTCCTCGGCGGCGGTCGTCGCCGCGAGGGCCTGCCGGCCCGCGTCGGCGGTGAGCTTGTCGGCTTCCGCCGAGGCCTCCGTGATGAGCCGGTCGACCTGCTCCGCGGCCTCGCTGCGGCGCTTGTTGGCCGCCTCGCGGGCCTCGTCCAGCAGTCGCTCGGACTCCGTACGCGCCTCCGTGCGGGTGCGCTCCGCCTCGGTCGCCGCCTCCGACTTGACCCGCTCCGCCCCGGAACGGGTGCGCGTCGCGTGCTCCTGCGCCGAAGCCAGTGCCTGCGCCGCCTCGGCGCGCAGCTGTTCGGCCTCGTCGCGGGCCTCGCCGACCGTGCGCTCGCTGTCCTTGCGGGTCTGCTCGGTGAGCTTCTCCGCCTCGGACGTCGCTTCGGTGATGAGCCGGTCCGCCTGCTCGGCGGCCTCCGTACGGAGCCGGCCCGCCTCGGTACGGGCCTCGTCGAGCGTCTGCTCGGCGTCCCGCTCGGCGCCCGCCAGGGTCTCGTTCGCCGCGATGGTGACGCGCTCCGCCTCCGCGGTGGCCTCGCCGATGATCCGGCCGCCGTCCGCACGGGCCTCGTCCAGCGTCCGCGCGGCATCGGTGCGCAGCCGCTCCGCTTCCGCCGCGGCCTCGCCGACCGTGAGCTCGTTGGCCGCGCGGGTCTCCTCGACCAGCCGGTCGCCCTCGGCGCGCGAGTCGATCAGGATCCGCGTGGAGTCCCGCTCGGCCGCCGCCAGCGTCTCCGCCGCCTGGGCCGTGAGCTTCTCCGCCTCCGCCGAAGCCTCGATGATGAGCCGGTCCGCCTGCTCGGCGGCCTCGCCGCGCAGCCGGTTCGCCTCGGCGCGGGCCTCGTCGAGGGTCTGCGCCGCCTCGGTGCGCAGGGCTTCGGCCGCGGCCTCCGCCTCGCCGACCGTCGCCGCGTTCGCCGCGCGGGTCTCCTCCGTGAGCCGCTCCGCCTCGGCGGATGCCTCCGTGATGAGCCGGTCCGCCTGCTCGGCGGCCTCGCTGCGCAGCCGGTTGCCCTCCGCGCGGGCCTCGTCCAGGGTGGCCGCCGCCTCGGCGCGGGTGGCGTCCGCCGCCCCCACGGCCTCGGCGGTGAGCCGCTCGGCCTCCGCCCGGGCCTCGTCGACCGTGGCCGCGTTCGCGGTCAGGGTCTCCTCGGTGAGGCGCTCCGCCTCCGCGGTGGCCTCGGAAACGATCCGGCCGCCCTCGGCGCGCGAGGCCTCCAAGGACTCGGCCGCCTCGCCGCGGATCCGGTTCGCGTCGTCCCGGGCGTCCGCCCGGGTCCGCGCCGCGTCGCGCTCGGACGCCGCCAGGGCGTCCGTCGCCTCCGTACGCACCCGCTGCGCGTACTCCGCCGTGTCGGCCCGCAGCTGCTCGGCCTCGCCGATCGCGTCGCCGACCGTGCGCTCCGCCAGGGCCTTCGCCGCGTCCGTCTCGACGCGGGCCTCGCTGCGCACCCGGGCCGCGTCCTCGGCCGCCCGCTCCCGCTCCGCGTGGGCGTCGGCGCGGACCCGGTCCGCCTCCTCCACCGCCTCGGTGCGCGTGCGCTCCGCCGCGTGCTCGGCCGCGCTGCGCAGTCCGGCGACCTCCTCCTCGGCCTGCTCGTGCAGCCCGGCCACGGAGTCCCGTACCTGCTGGGCGGTGGTCTCGGCCGCCGCGACCAGCTCCGACGCGCGGCGCTCCGCCTCCTCGGTCAGCCAGACCGCCTCGGCCTGCGCCTCCTCCGAGCGCTTGCGGGCCTGCGCCAGCAGCTCCTCGCTCTGCTCGCGGGCCTGCGCCCGCTCGTTGCCCGCGTCCGTACGGGCCGCCGACAGGGTCTCCTCGGCCTCCCGGCGACGCCGCGCGGCCTCCTCCTGGGCGGCGGCCAGGGCCTCCGCGGCCTCCGCCGCGACCCGCTCGGCGGCGGCCTTGGCCTCCGCGCGCAGCCGGTCCGCGGTCTCCTGGGCCTCGGTGCGCAGCCGCTCCGACTCCGCCTCCGCCTCGGCGCGCAGCCGTACGGAAGCCTGCTCGGCCTCCGCGCGGACCCGGCCGGCGTCGTCCGCGGCCTCCGTGCGCAGCTGGTCGGCCTCCGACTCCGACTGGGCCTGGAGGGTACGGATCCGCTCCGCCGACTCGGCGCGCAGCCGGTCGTTCTCCTCGGAGGTCTCCTTGCGGATGGCCTCCGCCGCCGCGCGGGCGTCGCGCAGCGTCTGCTCGGCCGTCGTCAGCCGGCCCTCGGCGTCCGTGTGCAGGCGTACGAGTTCGTGCTCGGCCTCCGCCCGCTTCGCGGCCAGCGCCTGCTCGGTCTCCTCGCGCCGGGCCCGGGCCGCCGCGTCCGCCTCGGCGGCCATCGTCCCGGCCTGCTCCTCGGCCTCGGCGCGCAGCCGCTCGGCCTCCGCCCGGGTGCGCTCCAGGGTCTCCTCGGCCTGCCGGCGCAGGGTGGTCGCCCGCTCCACGGCCTCGGCGCGGACCCGCTCGCTCTCGGCGGTGGCGCCGCCGCGCAGCTCGTCCGCGTCCGACTTGGCCTTGCCGAGCAGCTCTTCGGCGGTACGGGCCGCCTCCTCGATCTGCTGGACCGCCTCGCGACGGGCCTCCCCGCGGATGCGCTCGCCCTCGGCGACGGCTTCCGCGCGCAGCTGCTCGGCCTCGCCGCGCAGCCGGCGGGCCTCCGACTGGAGCTCGACCGTACGGGCCCGGTACTCCTCGGTGTCGTCCTTCGCCGCGCCCTTGAGCTCGTCGGCGGTGGCCGCCGCCTGCGCGCGCAGCCGCTCCGATTCGGCCTCCGCCTCGCGGCGGATCCGCTCGGCCTCCTCGGACGCGGCGCGGGTGGTGGCCCGGGCGTCCTCCGAGGCCTTGTTCAGTACGTCCTCGGCGGTGCGGGCGGCCTTCGCCAGATGCGCCGCCGTGTCCTCGGCGGCGGCCGTACGGGCCTGCTCGCCGGCCTCCGTGCGCAGCCGCTCCGCCTCCCCGCGGGCATCGGCCAGCGCCTGCTCGGCCTCGGCCTTGAGGACCTCGGCCTCCTTGGTGGCCTCGCCGACCAGCCGGGCGACCTGCTCCTTCGCGGTGCGGGTGCGCTGCTCGTTGACGGACTCCGCCGACGCGAGCTGGCGGGCCGCGCTCTCCTTGGCGTCCGCGAGCAGGGTCTCGGCCTCGGCGCGGGCGGTACGCAGCGCCCCGTCGGCCTCCTGGACGCGGGCCTCGGCCACCCGGCCGAGGTCCATGGTCTGCTGCCGGGTCTGCTCGGCCTCGGCGGTGGTGCTGCTGCGCAGCCGTTCCGCGTGCTCGGTGGCCTCCTGGGCCTGCGCGGAGGCGGCGGACAGCAGCCGCTCGGCCTCCTTGCGGGCGCGCAGCAGCGTCGACTCGGCGTCGGCACGGGTGGCCTCCGCGTCGGCGGCGAGCCGTCGGCGGGCCTCCTCGACGGTCCGGGCGGCCTCGGCGCGGGCGGCGTTCAGCGCCTGCTCGGCCTCGGCGCGGGACTCGTCCATGAGACGGCGGGCCTGGGACTCGGTCCGGGCGCGCAGCTGTTCGGCCCAGGCGACGTTCTCGTTGACGTGCGCCTCGACCGTCTGGCGGCGCTCGTTGAGCTCCTGGTCCAGGCGCTGGCGCCGGTTGACGGCCTCGGAATGCAGCTCCGCCTGGAGGCGGGCCTGGTGTTCGGCGTGCTCCTGGAGGATGCGCTGGGTCTGTGCCCGGGCGTCGCGCAGCTCGCGCTCGGCGTCGGAGCGCATCTGGTCGGCCTGGATCTGGGCATTGCGAAGCAGCTGCTCCGCCTGGTACCCCATGTCCGCACCGTCGTAAGCGGGGCGGGACGCGAGATTGCGGCGCACCTCGTGGAGCTTGGCGCGCAGCACTTCGACCTGGTACCCCAGGTCCTCGGCGTGCTGGACGGCCTTCCCGCGCTCCTTCTTCAGCCGCTCCATCTCGGCTTCGAAGCGCGAGAGATGGTCGGCTTCAGCCTGATGGCTCTCCTGGCTTTCGTAGCCCCGCACAGCGCGGTCCCATCCGTCCCCTGGTCGCAAGCTCACTCCCAAATGAGCATCGCTCGCCCGCTGAACGACGCCCCCGGGGAATGGTGTCAGATACCGGGGCAGGGGTTCGGGCCCCGACCCCGTCTCCGCACCGAACCCCGGCCGAGCCAGTGCCACTCTACCGGCCGGGGAATGGGCACATCAGTGGTCAGGGTTGCTGGTGACCAGTTCGGTGAGGACTCCGTGGCAGTCCTTGGGGTGCAGGAAGGTGATCCGGGAGCCCATGGAGCCGGTCCGGGGCTCGTCGTAGAGGACCCGGACGCCCTTGCCGCGGATGGCCTCGGCGTCGCCGTCGACGTCCGCCGTGCCGAAGGCGATGTGGTGCACGCCCTCGCCGTTCTTGGCCAGCCACTTGCCCACCGCGGAGTCCTCGCGGGTGGGCTCCAGGAGCTGGAGGTACGAGGCTCCGCCGTCGGAGGTCTCGTTGATCTTGAGCATGGCCTCGCGGACGCCCTGCTCTTCGTTGATCTCGGTGTGGAACACCTCGAATCCGTACGTGGCACGGTAGAACTCGACGGTCTTGTCGAGGTCGAAGCAGGCGATCCCGATGTGGTCGATCCTTGTCAGCATGGGACCAGTGCACCGCTGTGGAGGGTGGTTACGCAACGTGCCAGCGATCACACCGACTGCCGGGTGACTGCGCGGGTACTGCTCAGTACATTCAGGTAAACCCTCGTTCACTCCTCATCCAAGGGGCTGTGCCTCATGTCCGGAACGAACAACACCACTTCAGTGATCGTCGCCGGGGCCCGCACGCCCATGGGGCGTCTGCTCGGCTCGCTGAAGTCCTTCTCGGGCGCCGACCTCGGCGGATTCGCCATCAAGTCCGCGCTGGAACGGGCCGGCATCTCCGGCGACCAGGTCCAGTACGTGATCATGGGCCAGGTGCTCCAGGCCGGCGCGGGCCAGATCCCCGCCCGCCAGGCCGCCGTCAAGGCCGGCATCCCCATGAACGTGCCCGCGCTCACCATCAACAAGGTGTGCCTCTCCGGGCTCGACGCCATCGCGCTCGCCGACCAGCTCATCCGCGCCGGTGAGTTCGACATCGTGGTCGCGGGCGGCCAGGAGTCGATGACCAACGCCCCGCACCTGCTGCCGAAGTCGCGCGAGGGCTTCAAGTACGGCGCCATCGAGATGCTCGACGCGATGGCCTACGACGGCCTCACCGACGCCTTCGAGAACATCGCGATGGGCGAGTCCACCGAGAAGCACAACACCCGCCTGGGCATCGAGCGCGCCCCGCAGGACGAGTTCGCGGCCGCCTCCCACCAGCGCGCCGCCGCCGCGCAGAAGAACGGCGTCTTCGAGGCCGAGATCACCCCGGTCGAGATCCCGCAGCGCAAGGGCGACCCGGTGCTGTTCTCCACCGACGAGGGCATCCGCCCGGAGACCACGACGGAGTCCCTCGGCAAGCTGCGCCCGGCCTTCGTCAAGGACGGCACCATCACCGCCGGCACCTCCTCGCAGATCTCCGACGGCGCCGCCGCCGTGGTCGTGATGAGCAAGGCCAAGGCCGAGGAGCTGGGCCTGGACTGGATCGCCGAGATCGGCGCCCACGGCAACGTGGCCGGCCCGGACAACTCCCTGCAGTCGCAGCCCTCGAACGCGATCCTGCACGCCCTGAAGAAGGACGGCCTGGAGGTCTCCGACCTGGACCTCATCGAGATCAACGAGGCCTTCGCGGCGGTCGCCGTGCAGTCAATGAAGGACCTCGGCGTGACCCCGGAAAAGGTGAACGTCAACGGTGGCGCCATTGCCCTGGGGCACCCGATCGGCATGTCCGGCGCCCGCGTCGTGCTGCACCTGGCGCTGGAGCTCAAGCGCCGGGGCGGCGGGGTCGGCGCGGCCGCGCTGTGCGGTGGCGGCGGCCAGGGCGACGCCCTCGTGATCCGCGTCCCGAAGGCGTAGGTGGCCGTATGACGACGGTGGACGTCCCCACGCTGGTGGCGCAGGCCCGCGAGGGCCGGCCGCGGGCCGTGGCCCGGCTGATCTCACTGGTCGAGGGGGCGTCCCCGCACCTGCGCGAGGTGATGGCCGCCCTGGCCCCGCTGACCGGCGGCGCGTACGTGGTCGGCCTCACCGGTTCCCCTGGAGTCGGCAAGTCGACCTCGACCTCGGCGCTCGTGACGGCGTACCGCAAGGCCGGCAAGCGGGTCGGGGTGCTGGCCGTGGACCCGTCCTCGCCCTTCTCGGGCGGGGCGCTGCTCGGCGACCGGGTCCGGATGTCGGACCACGCCTCCGACCCGGGGGTCTACATCCGCTCCATGGCCACCCGGGGCCACCTCGGCGGCCTGGCGTGGGCCGCCCCGCAGGCGATCCGGGTGCTGGACGCCGCCGGCTGCGACGTGATCCTGGTCGAGACGGTGGGCGTCGGGCAGTCCGAGGTGGAGATCGCCTCGCAGGCCGACACCTCGGTGGTGCTGCTGGCCCCCGGGATGGGCGACGGGATCCAGGCCGCCAAGGCCGGGATCCTGGAGATCGGCGACGTGTACGTGGTGAACAAGGCCGACCGGGACGGCGCGGACGCGACCGCCCGGGAGCTGAACCACATGCTGGGCCTCGGCGAATCCCGGGGCCCGGGTGACTGGCGCCCGCCGATCGTCAAGACGGTCGCGGCGCGCGGGCAGGGCATCGACGAGCTCCTCGAAGCGCTGGAGAAGCACCGGGCGTGGATGGAGGAGCACGGCGTGCTGGACGGGCGCCGTGCGGCGCGGGCCGCACGGGAGGTCGAGACCATCGCGATCACCACCCTGCGCGGGCGGCTGGCCGACCTGCACGGTGACGCGCGGCTCGACGCGCTGGCCGTACGGGTCGCCGCGGGCGAGCTGGACCCGTACGCGGCCGCGGACACCCTGCTGGACAGCCTCACGGAGGGCTGAGAGGGGCGGGGGCGGCGCCGTCGGCGCCGCCCCGGCCTCCGGGTCCGTACGGTCAGCCGTTGTCGCCGCCGTCGTCGTTGCCGTCGCTGTTGCCGTCGTTGTCGGAGTCCGCCGCGACCACCTTGCCGGTCTTGGCGTCGATGCCGACGTTCTGGGTGCCGCCGCTCGCGGACTTGACCTCGACCGACCAGTGGTCGGCGACGCCGTTGTCGTTGTCGTCGTCCCAGTCCAGCGACCAGACCTTGCCCGGGTGGGCGGCCAGGGCCGTCTTCATCGCCTTGGCGGCGCCGACCTTCGCGGCGATCAGGGACTTGTACTCGTTGCCGTCGTCATCGGAGTCCTGGTTGCGCCGGGTCGCGGCGCCGGAGGAGCTCACCTCGACCTCGGAGTGGCTCTTGCCGTTCTTGCCGATCACGTTGACGTGCCAGACGGTGCCGTCCTTGTCGAGGGACTCGACGTAGCCCGGGTACTTCTTCAGGGCCGCCGCGGCGGCCCCGGCGGCGTCGACGTCGGCCCGGGCGGCGGCCGCGTGCGCGGCGGATCCGGTCGCCCCGGCGGAAGCCGCCGAGGCGCCCCCCGCCGGGCACGTGAGCAGAAGGGCCGCGGCCGTGGCCGCCGGGAGGGCGTACAGGGTGCGCTTCATCGGACCTCCTCGGCCGGCCGGGCGGCCGGCAGTGAGCGGTACCCGCTCATTCTGCGGCCGACCGCCCTGCGCGGCGCGGCGGGGAGTCCGGCGCTCAGACCTTGCCGCGGTTGTCGCGCAGGTGCTCCGCGACGGGCCGCAGCGACGCCCGCAGGGCCGCCAGGGCCTCCGGGGGCAGCAGGTCGATGAAGTGCTCGCGCACCGATGCCACGTGGTGCGGGGCCACCTTGCGCATGATGTCCATGCCCTCGTCCGTGAGCACGGCGTACAGGCCGCGGCGGTCGGACTCGCAGTTCACCCGGCGCACCAGGCCCGCCGTCTCCATGCGGGTGATCTGGTGGGACAGCCGGCTCTTGGACTGCAGGGTGGCGGTCGCCAGATCGCTCATGCGCATCCGGTGCCCGTCCGATTCCGAGAGGTTCACGAGGATCTCGTAATCGTTGTTGGTGAGTCCGAAGGGCTGGAGATCCTTTTCCAGCTGGTGCATCAGCAGTCTGCTGACGTCCAGGTGGGTGCGCCAGGCGCACTGCTCGGCATCGGTCAGCCAGCGCGTGGCCGTCTCGGTCTCCATGGTCTCCATGAATGAACTCTACCTAAGAAGTTGAATTACGTACAAAAATAGGAACATCTGTGGAGGGTCACAGCCCGAGTCGCCGCTGGATGTCACCCAGCTGCCCCGGCATCCTCGGCACGCCCAGCTGCCCCAGCTGCCCCAGCGGGCCCTGGCCGGCCCCCGGAACGCCCTGGGTGTTCCCGGTGGCCGCTCCCGCGCCCACCGCGCCGACCGACTGCTCCGCCATCAGCATCTCCGACGACTGGAGCAGTACCGTCCCCGCCCCGACGAACTCGAACTGGTGCTCCTCGCCCGAGGTGCCGCCGAGGCCCGTGAGCGAGCGCAGCCCGCCCATCACGCCCGTCATGTAGCCGTGGTCGTAGTGGTGGCACGGCGAGGGGCAGTCCGCCCAGCCGACCAGCGCCTGCGGGTCCACGCGCATCGGCGGTTCCATGAACACCACCGGTCCGTTGGACGCCGCCACGAACTTCCCGGTTCCGATCAAGGTCAGGAAGCCCGGGACGATCGACTGCTTGAGGGCGAGCGTGGGCTGGTAGGCCAGCAGGTTCCCCGACCGGATGGTCAGGTTGCCCTTGTCCAGGTCGTACGAGTTCACGTCGAAGGCCCGGTCGGCGAGCAGCATCTTGCCCTGCCCCTCGGCCACCACCCAGTCGCTCGCGTGCAGCGGGGAGTGGAAGCTGGTGCGCAGCAGCCGGTCGAAGCGGCCGTTGCCGATGCCGTTGAAGTCGATGCGCCCGTAGTAGGCGATCATCTTGCCCTTCTGCAGGAACCACTGGCTCCCCTTGAGCTCGACGCAGAAGGTGTACGCGTTCACGTTGTCGTCGGAGGGCAGGCTGTGCGGGTCGAAGACCGTCGGACCGCCAGCGCCGCCGGGTCCGCCGGTCACGGGACCAAAGTTCACAGCTTCTCCTCCGAGGCCTGTACGAAGACGGCGCCCTGGCCGGACAGCTCCAGCTGGAACGCCTCGCCCGAACCGCGGCCGACCATGTCCCGCCAGCCCAGGGCGGCGGAGAGCTTGTTCCTGACGTCCCCGTGGTGGGCCACGTACGCCTGCGGGTCGACGTGGACCGGCCGGTTCGGGGTGATGGGGAGCTCGATGACTCCGCCGTGGGCCATCACGGCGACCGCGCCGTGGCCCTTGAGGGTGGTGGTGAACAGCCCCTGGCCGGTCACCTGGCCGCGCACCATGCCCATGACGCCGCCCTGCGAGCCCATGAACATCGTGCCCTGCTGGAGGGTGCCGTCGAAGGCCAGCAGCCGGTCGGCCTCCACGTAGAGCGTCTCGCCCGTCAGGTTGATCACCTGGATGTGGTGGCCGCCGTGGCCGAACATCACGGTGCCGCTGCCCTCGACGGTCATCAGCGGGGTCTGCTCGTTCGCCACCCGGCGCCCGATCATGCCCATCACCCCGCCCTGACCACCCGTCAGGCTCGGCGTGAAGGAGACGTCACCGCGGTAGGCGAGCATCGCACCGCGCTGGCTGTACATCTTCTGCCCGGGGACGACCTGGGCCTCGACCATCTTCGAGTTGATCTCGCGGAACGGCATCAGACGTCGCCCCCGATGGTGTTGCGCTCGCTGGGCTGCACGTAGACCAGGCCCTCGCCCTCGAAGCGGATCTGGAACGCCTCGCCTGAGCCCTCGCCGATCAGGGTGCGGAACGTCACACCGGACTGGAAGGACTGCTGGAGGTTCCCGGTGTGCGCGATGTACGCGCCCGGGTCGACGGAGAGCGGGTACTGGGCGCTGACGCGCAGCACCACCGCGGGGCCGTCGGACATGATCGCCGCCTGGCCGGAGCCCTCGACGGTCGTCGTGAAGAGCCCGTTGCCGGTGCTCGCGCCGCGCAGGCCCGTGAAGGTCGTGCCGGTGCGCAGTCCGGCGTCGGTGCACAGCAGGTTGCTGGACTCGACGTAGAGCTTCTCGCCGCGCAGATTGACCAGATTGATCTCACTCGCGCGGTCTGCGAAGTAACAGGTGCCGTGTCCCTGTACTTCCATCACCGTCATCTGTTCACCGGTCAGCCGGCGCGTCACCATCCCGCGGAGGCCTTCGCCGCCGCCTGTCATCTTCTTGAAGGCCATCTGGCCGTCGTACGCGACCATGGCGCCGTTCTTCGCTTTCACGGCGTCACCGGTCAGGTCGACGGCGAGCACCTTGCTGCCTTGGAGTCGGAACTGAGCCACGGGGAAGACGGTATCGGCAGCGGGCGGGCCCGAACAGAGTCCCGTGGCCGATATGCGCCACACTCCCCGGGGTCCGGGTACCCGGGGCAAGATCGGCGGGAGCGGCTGAGACACTGGGGAGGACCCCCGGCCGCCACTCCCGAAGGTTCCACGTGGACATCAAGACCGCTTCCGCCCTGCACCGGCTGCGCCTCATCTCCGTTCCGGAGGCGCTGTCGTTCCCGGCCCTGCTGATCTTCGGCTCGCTGCTCAGCCGGGTGTCGGACATCGACTACCTGATGATGCCTCTGGGGATCCTGCACGGGATCCTGTTCGTGATCTACGCGATCTTCCTGCTGGACGTGTGGAACAAGGCGAAGTGGCCGGTCAAGAAGGTGGCCCTGTTCTTCCTGCTCGCGCTGCTGCCGTTCGGCGGGCTGTACGGGGACAAGCTGCTCAAGCGCGACGAGGCCGACAGCGTCATCGCGGCCCGTGCGCGGCAGGCGGCCGACGCATGATCGTCGCGTTCTCGGTGACCCCGCTGGGGGTCGGTGAAGAGGTCGGGGAGTACGTCGCCGACGCGGTGCGCGTGGTGCGGGAGTCGGGGCTGCCGAACCGCACCGACGCGATGTTCACCACGGTGGAGGGCGAGTGGGCCGAGGTGATGGACGTGGTCCGGCGCGCGGTGGCCGCGGTGGAGGCGCGTGCGCCCCGGGTGTCCTTCATCCTCAAGGCCGACATCCGGCCGGGCGTCTCGGACGGGATGACCTCGAAGATCGAAACGGTGGAGCGCCACCTCGCGGAGGGCTGACGGCCGCCCCCCCCCGAGATCCGCGCTCCGAAAGCGCCCCCGGCC
>NZ_JBHWBP010000030.1:0-41733 GCF_042735575.1 Streptomyces sp. NPDC059564
TCGCCGGAGTGGACGTGGCCTACGACGACGAGCGCGACCTCGTCGCCGCCGCGGCCGTCGTCCTCGACGCGGCCACGCTGGAGGTGGCCGCGGAGGCGACCGCCGTCGGGCACGTCAGCTTCCCGTACGTGCCCGGGCTGCTGGCCTTCCGCGAACTGCCGACCGTACTGGCCGCCCTCGACGCCCTCACCGTCGTCCCGGACCTCGTCGTCTGCGACGGCTACGGCCTCGCCCACCCGCGCGGCTTCGGCCTCGCCTGCCACCTCGGGGTGGTCACCGGGCTCCCCAGCATGGGCGTCGCGAAGAACCCGTTCACCTTCACGTACGAGGAACCGGGCGGCCGGCGCGGCGACGCCTCCCCGCTGCTGGCGCCCGACGGCGCCGTCGTCGGCCGGGCGCTGCGCACCCAGGACGGGATCAAGCCGGTGTACGTGTCCGTGGGCCACCGCATCTCGCTGGAGGGCGCCTGCGCCCACGCCCTCGCGCTGAGCCCCCGCTTCCGGATCCCCGAGACCACCCGGCACGCGGACTCCCTCTGCCGCCGGGCCCTGCGCGAGGCCTCCTGAGCGCCGCCGCGCGAGGGCCCCGGCGAGGGCTCCGGCGGGGGCTCCGGCGGGAGTCGGCGGGAGTCAGCGGGCGTCGGCCACGCGGAAGCGCAGGCCCGCCTTGCGGAGCCGGTCCAGCAGGGCGTCGCCCATGGCCACCGCCGTGGTGAGCTGCCCGGCACGCTCCGGCAGGGCGTCCCGGGCCAGGCACAGCGCGGACTCCGCCAGCATCTTCGCCGTCTCCCCGTAGCCCGGGTCACCGCCCGACACCTCGGTGAACACCCGCCGCCCGCCGCCCTCGCCGACGAAGCGGAGCGTGAACCAGCTACGCGCGCGGCGCTCCGCGTCGGGGCCGCTGCCCGGCTCCCAGCGGGCCATCAGCCACCGCCGGGCCGCCGGGACCTGCGCCAGGGCCGCCGTCACGCCCATGGCGGCCGTCCCGCCGAGGGCCACCGGGAGGCGGCGCACCGAGGCGTAGTGCCGGTAGCGGAAGTCCGGCCCGTACCGGTCCAGCGCGGCCGCCGACCGGGCCACGACCGCCGGGTCCAGGGTGGGCAGCGGCAGTGCCCAGGTCCCGGTCTCCCGGCTGAAGCGCGGCGGCCCCACGGGTCCCCGTACGCGACGGCCCGGCACCCGGGGCTCGTGCAGCCGGCGGGCGTGCGCGGCGGCCAGGGTCTGCGGGCCGCGGCCGATCGCGGTGAGCGCGGAGGCGAGCGTCCCGCCGGAGAAGAGGGCGTTGGAGCGGACGAACCCGTCCACGCGCAGCGGCACCCCGGCGGGCAGCCGGCTCACGGTGAAGTACGCCCCGAGGTCGGCCGGGACGGAGTCGAACCCGCAGGCGTGCACCAGCCGCGCCCCCGTCTCCCGGGCCCGCGCGTCGTGCGCGACGTACATCCGGTCGACGAACTCCGGCTCCCCGGTGAGGTCCACGTAGTCGGTGCCCTCCTCGGCGCAGGCCGCGACCAGCTCGGCCCCGTACCAGACGTAGGGCCCCACGGTGGTGGCCAGCACCCGGGTGGCGGCGGCCAGCTCGCGCACGGCTGCGGTGTCCGCGGCGTCGGCCCGCAGCAGCGGCAGGTCCGCGCAGGCGGGGTGCAGGGCGGCCAGCCGTTCGCGCAGCCGCTCCAGCTTGCCGGGGTCGCGGCCGGCCAGCGCCCACCGCAGCCCGGCCGGGGCGTGCTCGGCGAGGTACTCGGCGGTGAGCGCGCCGACGAACCCGGTGGCGCCGAAGAGTACGACGTCGTAGGTCCGTGGCGGACTGCCGTGCCGGACGTGCTCGTTCATGGACCGCTCCTCCCAGCTGGTGTCGGTGGCTGAGGCTAGCGTGGGAGTCGGCTGTCCGTACGAGCGGGTGTGACCGGCGGTAAGCGGGAGGCGTCGATGAAGGCTGCGGTGCGCAAGTGGGAGACGGTACGGGAGTTCGCGCTGGGGCTGCCCGAAGCCGTCGAGGAGTTCCCCTGGGGGCCCGAGGACTGCGTGGTCAAGGTCAACAAGAAGATCTTCGCCTTCCTGGGCAACACGGACGGGCACCAGCCGCCGGGCATCTCCGTCAAGCTCAAGGACGAGGCGCTGCACGGCCACGCGATGACCGCACCCGGGGCCGAGCCCACCGGCTACGGCCTGGGCAGAGCCGGCTGGGTGTCGGTGCCGCTGGGGGAGAAGGGGGCTCCGTCGGCGGAGGTGCTGTGCGAGTGGGTGGAGGAGAGCTACCGGACCGTCGCGCTCAAGAGGCACCTCAAGGAGCTCGACGCCCGCACCGGGCCGATCCCGCCAAACGGCTAAGCGCTTGCTCTTGTGCTGAGTGGAACGCGTTCCTAGCATCACTGGTGTTACATCGGTTGTGTCACACGCATGCCCAGGCGCATGCACACTCGCACACCAGGATGCTGGGGGCTCGATGGCAGTGACAGCAGGCCCGCTCGCGGGAGTACGCGTCGTCGAACTGGCGGGCATCGGTCCGGGGCCGTTCGCCGCGATGCTCCTCGCCGACCTCGGCGCGGACGTGGTGCGCGTGGACCGGCCGGGCGGCGGAGGGCTCGCGATCGACCCGGCCTACGACGTCACCAACCGGGGCAAGCGCTCCGTCCTGGTCGACCTCAAGTCCGACGGGGGGCCCGCCCTGGTGCTGGACCTCGTCGAGCGGGCCGACGTACTGATCGAGGGCTTCCGCCCCGGGGTCGCCGAGCGGCTCGGCGTCGGCCCGGCCGACTGCCACGCGCGCAACCCGCGGCTGGTCTACGGCCGGATGACCGGGTGGGGCCAGGAAGGCCCCCTCTCCCACACCGCCGGGCACGACATCGCGTACATCGCCGTGACCGGGGCGCTCGGCATGATCGGCGACCCGGACGGACCCCCGGCGGTTCCGGCCAACCTGGTCGGCGACTACGCGGGCGGCTCCCTCTACCTCGTCATCGGCGTCCTCGCCGCCCTCCAGCACGCCCGCACCCCCGGCGGCCGCGGGCAGGTCGTGGACGCCGCGATCGTCGACGGCACCGCCCACCTCACCGCCATGATCCACGGCATGGTCGCGGCCGGCGGCTGGCAGGACCGGCGCGGGGCCAACCTCCTCGACGGCGGCTGCCCCTTCTACGGCACCTACGAGACCTCCGACGGCCAGTACATGGCGGTGGGCGCGCTGGAGCAGCAGTTCTACGACACCTTCGTGGAGCTCCTCGGCATCAAGGACCGGGCCCCCGCCCGCAAGGACCTGGCCCGCTGGGGCGAACTGCGCGAGGCGGTCGCCGCGCGCTTCAAGTCCCGTACCCGCGCCGAGTGGACGGAGGTCTTCGAGGGCACCGACGCCTGCGTGGCCCCCGTCCTCTCCCTGCGCGAGGCCCCGCACCACCCGCACCTCGCCGCCCGCTCCACCTTCACCGACTTCGGCGGGATCACCCAGCCCGCCCCCGCACCCCGCTTCTCCGCGACACCGGCCGCCGTCACCAGCGGTCCCGCGATGCCGGGCGCCGGCACCGCATCCGTGGCCCGCGACTGGGACGTGCCGGGCCTGACCGGGAAGGGCGGGGACGCCTGATGGAACTGTCCATGCTGCTCGACTACGCGGGCGACCCGCGCAAGGCCGCCGACGAGGCCGCGGCGCTGGAAGCCGCCGGGCTCGACGCCGTGTGGGTGGCCGAGGCCTGGGGCTTCGACTCGCCGACGATCATGGGCTACCTGGCGGCCCGGACCGAGCGGATGAAGATCGGCTCGGCCATCCTCAACGTCTACTCCCGCACCCCGGCCCTCATCGCCCAGACCGCCGCCGGACTGGACGCCGTCTCGGGCGGCCGGGCCCTGCTCGGCCTCGGCGCGTCCGGGCCGCAGGTGGTGGAGGGCTGGCACGGGAAGCCGTACGACAAGCCGCTCGGCCGCACCCGCGAGACCGTCGAGCTGTGCCGGCGGATCTGGCGCCGCGAGACCATCGACCACCACGGCATCACCGACATGCCGCTGCCGCCCGGGAAGGGCGGCCGGCACGGCAAACCGCTGAAGATCCTGACCCGGCCGGTGCGCGACCGGATTCCCGTCTACGTCGCCTCCCTCGGCCCGGCCAACGTCGCGCTGACCGCCGAGATCGCCGACGGCTGGCTGCCCACCCTCTTCCTCCCCGAGAAGGCCGGACAGGTGTGGGGCAGCGCCCTCGCCGAGGGCGCGGCCAAGCGCGCGCCGGAGCTCGGCCCGCTGCGGACCGTCGCGGGCGGCCTGCTGGCCATCGGCGAGGACGCGGCCGCCGTACGGGACCTCGCGCGCCCGCAGATCGCCCTGTACGTCGGCGGGATGGGCGCTCCCGGGAAGAACTTCTACAACGACCTCGCCGTCGCCTACGGGTACGGCGAGGAGGCCCGCAGGATCCAGGAGCTGTACCTGTCCGGGCGCAAGCGCGACGCCGCGGCCGCCGTCCCGGACGAGTTCTGCGAACTCATGACCCTGTGCGGGCCCGAGGGGTACGTGCGCGAGCGCGTCGAGGCCTTCCGGGAGGCGGGCGTCACCATGCTCAACGTCACGCCCGTCGGCCCCGAGCCGGCCCGGCTGATCGAAACCGTCAAGAGCTGGCTGTAGGGGGACCGACCGATGCAACGCCGCATCTTCGACGCCGACCACGAGGCGTTCCGCGAGACCGTCCGCACCTTCCTGAACAAGGAGGTGCTGCCGCACTACGAGCAGTGGGAGAAGGACGGCATCGTCAGCCGCGAGGCCTGGCGGGCCGCGGGCCGCCAGGGCCTGCTGGGCCTGGCCGTGCCCGAGGAGTACGGGGGCGGCGGCAACACCGACTTCCGCTACGCGGCCGTGATCGCGGAGGAGTTCACCCGCGCCGGGGCCCCCGGCCTCGCCATCGGCCTGCACAACGACATCATCGGGCCGTACCTGACCTCGCTGGCCACCGAGGAGCAGAAGCGCCGCTGGCTGCCCGGATTCTGCTCCGGCGAGACCATCACCGCCATCGCGATGACGGAGCCGGGCGCCGGCTCCGACCTCCAGGGGATCCGTACCACCGCCGAGGACCGGGGCGACCACTGGCTGCTCAACGGCTCCAAGACCTTCATCTCCAACGGCATCCTCGCCGACCTGGTGATCGTGGTCGCCAAGACCACCCCCGAGGGCGGTGCCCACGGGCTGTCCCTGCTGGTCGTCGAGCGCGGCACGGAGGGCTTCGAGCGCGGCCGCAACCTCGACAAGATCGGCCAGAAGGCCCAGGACACCGCCGAACTGTTCTTCCACGACGTACGCGTCCCCAAGGAGAACCTGCTCGGCGAACCGAACGGCGCCTTCGTCCACCTGATGACCAACCTCGCGCAGGAGCGGATGGGCATCGCCATGGCCGCCATCGCCGCCGCCGAACACCTGCTGGAGATCACCACCCAGTACGTGAAGGAGCGCGAGGCCTTCGGCAGGCCGCTCTCCAAGCTCCAGCACATCCGCTTCGAGATAGCGGAGATGGCCACCGAGTGCGCGGTCACCCGTACCTTCCTCGACCGCTGCATCACCGACCACACGGCCGGCGAACTGGACCACGTCCACGCCTCGATGGCCAAGTGGTGGGCCACCGAACTCCAAAAGCGCGTCGCCGACCGCTGCCTGCAACTGCACGGCGGATACGGCTACATGACGGAATACCGGGTCGCCCGTGCCTTCACCGACGGCCGCATCCAGACCATCTACGGCGGCACGACCGAGATCATGAAAGAGATCATCGGCCGTTCCCTCCTCGGCTGACGCCGGACCTTCAGAAAGGCTTGACCAGTGAGCACCGAAGCGTACGTCTACGACGCGATCCGCACGCCGCGCGGCCGCGGCAAGGCCAACGGAGCCCTGCACGGCACCAAGCCGATCGACCTGGTCGTCGGCCTCATCCACGCCCTGCGCGAGCGCAACCCCGGCCTGGACCCGGCCACCATCGACGACATCGTCCTCGGCGTCGTCGGCCCGGTCGGCGACCAGGGCTCCGACATCGCCCGCATCGCCGCCATCGCCGCCGGACTCCCCGACACCGTGGCGGGCGTCCAGGAGAACCGCTTCTGTGCCTCCGGCCTGGAGGCCGTCAACATGGCCGCCGCCAAGGTCCGCTCCGGCTGGGAGGACCTGGTCCTGGCCGGCGGCGTGGAATCGATGTCCCGGGTCCCGATGGCCTCCGACGGCGGCGCCTGGTTCGCCGACCCGATGACCAACTGGGACACCGGCTTCGTCCCGCAGGGCATCGGCGCCGACCTGATCGCCACCATCGAGGGCTTCTCCCGCCGCGACGTCGACGAGTACGCCGCCCTCTCCCAGGAGCGCGCCGCGACCGCGATCAAGGACGGCCGCTTCGCGCGGTCCGTCGTCCCGGTCACCGACCGCAACGGCCTGGTCGTCCTGGACCACGAGGAGTTCGTCCGCCCCGGCACCACCGCCGACACCCTCGCGAAGCTCAAGCCCTCCTTCGCCGACATCGGCGACCTCGGCGGCTTCGACGCCGTCGCCCTGCAGAAGTACCACTGGGTCGAGAAGATCGACCACGTCCACCACGCCGGCAACTCCTCCGGCATCGTCGACGGCGCCTCGCTCGTCGCGATCGGCACCCGCGAGGCGGGCGAACGGGGCGGCCTGCGCCCCCGCGCCCGGATCGTCTCGGCCGCCGTCTCCGGCTCCGAGCCCACCATCATGCTCACCGGCCCCGCCCCGGCCACCCGCAAGGCCCTCGCCAAGGCCGGGCTGACCATCGACGACATCGACCTCATCGAGATGAACGAGGCCTTCGCCGGCGTCGTCCTGCGCTTCGTCAAGGACATGGGCGTCTCCCTCGACAAGGTCAACGTCAACGGCGGCGCCATCGCGCTAGGCCACCCGCTCGGCGCCACGGGCGCGATGCTGCTCGGCACCGTCATCGACGAACTGGAGCGCCAGGACAAGCGCTACGGCCTCGTCACCCTCTGCGTCGGCGGCGGCATGGGCGTCGCCACCATCGTCGAACGCGTCTGATCCGTCCTGATCCCCTGATCCCTCCTCTCACACGGAAGTAGCGAACATGAGCGAGTCCACCACGATCCGCTGGGAACAGGACGAGACCGGCGTCGTCACCCTGGTCCTCGACGACCCCGGCCAGTCCGCCAACACGATGAACCAGGCCTTCAAGGACTCCATCGCGGCGGTCGCCGACCGCGCCGAGGCCGAGAAGGACTCCATCCGCGGCATCATCTACACCTCCGCCAAGAAGACCTTCTTCGCGGGCGGCGACCTCAAGGACATGATCCGGCTGCGCCCCGAGGACGCGGGCCTCGCCTTCGAGACCGGCACCGCCATCAAGCGCTCGCTGCGCCGCATCGAGACCCTCGGCAAGCCGGTCGTCGCCGCCATCAACGGCGCGGCCCTCGGCGGCGGTTACGAGATCTGCCTCGCCTCCCACCACCGGATCGCCCTCGACGCCCCCGGCTCGAAGATCGGCCTGCCCGAGGTCACCCTCGGCCTGCTCCCGGCCGGCGGCGGCGTCACCCGTACCGTGCGCCTCATGGGCATCGCCGACGCGCTGCTCAAGGTCCTGCTCCAGGGCACCCAGTACAACCCGCAGCGCGCCCTGGACAACGGCCTGGTGCACGAACTGGCCGCCACCCCCGAGGAGATGCTCGCCAAGGCGCGCGCCTTCATCGACGCGAACCCGGAGTCCAAGCAGCCCTGGGACGTCCCCGGCTACAAGATCCCGGGCGGTACGCCGTCCAACCCGCGCTTCGCCGCCAACCTCCCGGCCTTCCCGGCCAACCTCAAGAAGCAGCTGAACGGGGCCCCGTACCCGGCGCCCCGCAACATCCTGGCCTGCGCCGTCGAGGGCGCCCAGGTGGACTTCGAGACCGCGCTGACCATCGAGGCCCGGTACTTCACCGAGCTGGTCACCGGCCAGACCGCCAAGAACATGATCCAGGCGTTCTTCTTCGACCTCCAGGCCGTCAATGCCGGCCGCAGCCGCCCGCAGGGCGTCGAGCCCCGCAAGGTCAGGAAGGTCGCCGTCCTCGGCGCCGGGATGATGGGCGCGGGCATCGCGTACTCCTGCGCCCGCGCGGGCATCGAGGTGGTGCTGAAGGACGTCACCGCCGAGGCCGCCGCGAAGGGCAAGGCGTACTCCGAGAAGCTGCTCGACAAGGCCGTCTCCCGAGGCCGTACGACCGAGTCCCAGCGCGACGAGCTGCTGGCCCGGATCACCCCGACCGCCGACGCCGCCGACCTGGCGGGCTGCGACGCCGTCATCGAGGCCGTCTTCGAGGACACCGCCCTCAAGCACAAGGTGTTCCAGGAGATCCAGGACGTCATCTCCCCCGACGCACTGCTCTGCTCCAACACCTCCACCCTGCCGATCTCCGGCCTCGCGGAGGGCGTGAAGCGCCCCGCCGACTTCATCGGCCTGCACTTCTTCTCGCCCGTCGACAAGATGCCGCTCGTCGAGATCATCAAGGGCGGGCGCACCGGCGACGAGGCCATCGCCCGCGCCTTCGACCTGGTCCGCCAGATCAACAAGACCCCGATCGTGGTCAACGACTCGCGCGGGTTCTTCACCTCGCGCGTCATCGGCCAGTTCATCAACGAGGGCGTGGCCATGGTCGGCGAGGGCATCGAGCCCGCCTCGGTCGAGCAGGCCGCCGCCCAGGCCGGATACCCGGCCAAGGTGCTCTCGCTGATGGACGAGCTCACCCTCACCCTCCCGCGCAAGATCCGCAACGAGACCCGCAAGGCCTTCGAGGCCGAGGGCCGGGCGTGGGCCGAGCACCCCGCCGACGGCGTCATCGACCGGATGGTGGACGAGTTCGGCCGCCCCGGCCGCAGCGGCGGCGCCGGCTTCTACGAGTACGACGAGGCGGGCAAGCGCACCCGCATCTGGCCCGGCCTGCGCGAGCACTTCGCCAAGCCGGACGCGCGGATCCCCTTCGAGGACATGAAGGAGCGGATGCTCTTCTCCGAGGCCCTGGACACCGTCCGCTGCCTCGACGAGGGCGTGCTCACCTCGATCGCCGACGCCAACATCGGCTCCATCATGGGCATCGGTTTCCCGGCCTGGACCGGCGGCGTGATCCAGTACATCAACGGCTACGAGGGCGGTCTGCCGGGCTTCGTCGCCCGCGCCCGCGAGCTGGCCGCCACGTACGGCGAGCGCTTCACCCCGCCCGCCTCTCTCGTGGCCAAGGCCGAACGGGGCGAGAGCTACGCCGACTGAGCGCGGGCGCTCCCCACGCCCGCCCCGGGCCCGCGCGCGAGCGGGCCCGGGACGGGCGTACCGGCCGTCCCACGGCCGTGCCGGTGTGGCGTCCTGAGCCGCACCGGCGCCGTCTCAGTGCCCGGCGGCGCGCAACGCGGCGAACACCCCGCGCCGAGCGGCGCCGTCCGGGTCGGTCCACCCGGCCAGCACCCGTCCCGGCAGCCCGTCGCCGTCGGCGGCGGGACCTGGGCGCAGCACCCGCGACAGGACGAGGTCGAAGAGCGGTCCCGGTCCGTCGGCCGGGCCCACTGCGATGACGGTGGCGTCGGCGGTGTCGGACACCTTCCCGGTACCGGCCAGGGGCGCGGGTACGTCCGCCCGTACGGCGCGGACCTCCACCGTCGGGTCGGGGGTGTTGCTCTCGCTCTGCGCCTGGGCCGTGGCGCGGCCGGCCAGCAGCGCCAGCAACTGCTCCACCAGGACCGGGTCGTGCAGGCTGTCGTAGACCCAGCGCGTGCCCAGCACCCCGTGCTCCATGGTGCCGATCAGTCCTTCCCCGGCGCCGTCCAGCGGGGCCCCGCGGTAGGTGAGCGGGACCAGGTGGGCGACGGGCTCGTCCCCGGAGGTGTCGGTGACCACCATGAACTCGATGCCCACCTCGCCCTCGGGGTCGTCGAGCCGGAAACCGCCCGCCCTGGTGAGCGCAGGGGCGTCCTTCGTGCCCCGGTACCAGGGCCTGGAGGGGAGCCACTCGGCGAGGAGTTCGAGTTTGGTCGGGGACAGTGTGGTGCGGTGGATGACAGCCATGCCGGTGAACCTACTCGCCCTCCGGGACGAACGCCGCCCGCAATTCGGCCTTCAGCGAGCGCTGGAAGGCCGTCACCAGCGCCTGCACCACCATCGGCTGCATGTGCGCCGACAGCGCCTTCATCGACTCCACCCGCTCCGGATCGCTCTCGCCCTCCGTGAAGGGCCCCCACACCTCGTCCCGGAACAGCGCCGTCAGCTCGTGCGCCGCCGTCCGGGCGTGCTCCAGGAGCACCGTGCGGGCCGCGAGGATCGTCTCGTGCGCGATCGGTACGTCGAGCAGCGCGACCCCGAGCCGCAGCAGCCCCACGTCCATCCGGAAGCCGTCCCCCGCCTCCGCGAGCACGTTCATCGCGGCGAGCCTGCGCAGGTCGGTGTCCGACAGGCTCCGCCCGGCCCGCTTCTCCAGCTCCGCCCGCGACACCTCCCGCGCCGCGTCCGGGGCCCAGGTGGCCACCAGCGCCCGGTGGATCGCCAGATCGTGCGCGCTCAGGTCGTCGGGGAGCGCGTCCAGGTAGCGCTGGATCGCCGACAGGGTCATGCCCTGGTGCTGCAACTCCTCGATGAGCGCCAGCCGGGACTCGTGCTCCGGGCCGTAGTGGCCCACCCGACGGGGTCCGATCACGGGAGGGGGCAAAAGCCCGCGCGTGCTGTAGAACCGTACGGTGCGAACGGTGACACCGGCCTTGGCGGCCAGCTCGTCCACGGTGAGCATCGGCTCGGTCGCCCGGTCGGCCATCGTCCGCTCCTCGCTCTCTCTGCTCCACAGCTTGGGTTCAACAGTATTGCTGTCGCACCAACGATGTGAAACGGCCAGGAGCTGCCCATGACCACGAACCTGCGACTGCCCGGACGACCCGAAGAGCTCACCCTGCCCGCCCTGCTGGTCCGCAACGCCGCCGAACACGGCGAGCTGCCCGCCCTCTCCTGGCGCGAGGGGGAGGAGGACGGCTGGCGGACCCTCACCTGGAGCGAGGTCCGCCGCAAGGTCGCCGTCCTCGCCGCGGGCTACGCCGCCCTCGGCGTCGAGCGCGGCGAGCACGTCCTGATGATGATGGGCAACCGGCCCGAGCACTGGCTCAGCGACCTGGCCCTCGTCCACCTCGGCGCCGTCCCCGTCACCGTGTACGGAACCTCCGCGCCCGAGCAGATCGCCCACATAGCCCGCCACAGCCGGGCCCGGCTGGCCGTCGTCGAGGGGGCCCGCGAACTGGCCCGGTGGGAACCGCTGCTGGAGGATCCCGGCGTGCCCCTGGAGCGGCTCGTGGTCGCCGAGGCCGCCGAGGCGGGGGCGCACTCCACCTACGGCTCCCTCTGCGCGAGCGGCGCCCGGCTGCACCGCGCCGAGGACTTCGAGAAGGGCTGGCGCGAGGCCCGCCCCGAGGACGCCCTGACGGTCGTCTACACCTCGGGCACCACCGGCGACCCCAAGGGGGTCCGGCTCACCCACCGCAACCTGATGCTCCAGTCGGTCCGGCTCGACCGGAACACCGAGCTGCCCGAGCACGCCGAGCACGTCTGCTACCTGCCCTTCGCGCACATCGCCGAGCGGATCCTCGGCATCTACCTGCCCCTGCTGCGGGCGGCCCACGTCCGGCTGGTCGCGGACCCCACCGCCGTGGCGGGCGCGGTCCGCGAGCTGCGCCCCGTGCAGTTCTTCGGCGTGCCCCGGGTCTGGGAGAAGCTGGCCGCGGCCGTCAAGGCCGTCGTCGCCCGGCTGCCCGAGGAACAGCGGCGGGCCATCGAGGAGGCGGGCGGCCTGGCCCGCGCCCGGGCCGGGCACCGGGAGCGGGGCGAGGAGGTGCCGGCCGCGCTCGAAGCCTCGTACGCCCGCGTCAAGGAGCGGGTGCTGGATCCACTGCTGGAGCGGGCCGGGCTGGACCGGCTCGTCTGGACGGGCAGCGCCACCGCGCCGATGCCGATCGACGTGGTCCGCTTCTGGGCGGGCTGGGGGATCACCATCATGGACGCGTGGGGGCTGACCGAGACCTCCGGCGTGTGCACCGTCAACAGCCCCGACGGGTTCCGGCTGGGCTCGGTGGGCCGCCCGATCGAGGGGCTGGAGCTGCGGATCGCCGGGGACGGGGAGGTCCTCACGCGCGGGGCCACCGTCTTCGACGGCTACCTGCGGCCCGACGGGACGGTGGAGAGCGCCCGTGACGCCGAGGGCTGGTTCCCCACCGGGGACGTGGGCCGGATCGACGGGGACGGCTTCCTGTGGATCACCGACCGCAAGAAGGAACTGATCATCACCTCGAACGGCAAGAACGTCTCCCCGGCCCTGGTGGAGAACACCGTCAAGGAACACCCGCTGATCGGCCAGGCCCTGGTGCACGGCGACGGCCGCTCCTACCTGGTCGCCCTGCTGGTCCTGGACGCCGAACTGGCCCCCGCGTGGGCGGCCGCCCGGGGGATCGAGGCCGCTTCCCCGGCCGAGCTCGCCGAGCATCCGGCCGTCCTGGAGGAGACGGCCCGTGCCGTGGCCGCGGCCAACGCCCGGCTCAACCGCACCGAGCAGATCAAGCGCTACCGGCTGCTCGCCGAGGAATGGGGCCCGCAGACCGGCGAACTCACCCCCTCGCTGAAACTGCGCCGCCGGGTGGTCCGGGAGAAGTACGGCTCCCTGATCGAGGAACTCTACGCAGCGGCCCCGTAGCCGCCCGGTCCGGGTGCGCGCCGTGGCGGCGGCGGGCACCCGGACCGGAGGCCGTTCTCAGGACCCGATCAGCGGGTAGTGGTCCGAGAGGTTGGTGTAGGTGTAGGAGGTGCCCCAGCTGGAGACCGTCCAGGGCGCCGACTGCTCCTTGACGACGTTGTTGTTCCAGTTCGCCGGGCGGGCGTTGCCCTTGCGGTACAGGACGTAGTCCAGGTCCTCGCGGGGGTCCGTCGGGTAGCGGTAGTTCGCGATCGAGTTGAGCGCCGTGTCGAACGAGTACGGGTGGCCCGTGCGGGTGTCGGAGGGGGCCAGGTCGGCGTCCGCCAGCATGGAGGCGTACTCCGGGGTGCGGGAGTCGACGTTCATGTCGCCCGCCACGATGACCTGCTCGCCCGCCGGGATGTTCTTCCCGTCCAGGAACGCGTCGATCGCCTTGAACTGGCGGCTGCGCATCTGCGCCGCCTCGCCGGCGCCGCAGCCCGGGTCGGTGGACTGGGCGTGGGTGCCCACGACGTGGACCCGGGCGCCGTTCACGTTCAGCACGACGTAGGCGAAGCCCTTGTTGGACCACCAGTCGGCGCCGCAGGCGTCCTTGTAGACCACCTGCTCCTTGCGGACGATCGGCCACTTGCTCAGGATCGTGACGCCGCCGTCCTCCGGGGTGGTGGAGGAGTAGGCGCCGCCGGTCGCGTCCCAGCCGCTCGTGCTGCGGCCCACGATCGGGGTCTGGTACGGGTACTTCGCGGCCGAGTTGGCCTTCAGCGCGTCCGAGGCGCCGTTGTCGAAGGCCTCCTGGAGCACGACCACGTCGTGGCCCTGGTAGAAGGACGCCTTGGGGATCTCCGCGGCCCGGTGGTCCTGGCCCCAGTTCGGGTACAGGTTCTTGCTCATCAGGAACGTGTTGTACGTCAGGACGCTGAGCCGCGGCGCGGCGCTGCCGGCGCTCTCCGCGGCCGTGGCGGCGGGCGCGGCGGCGACGGCCAGGGTTCCCGCGGCGATCGCCGCGACGGCCGTGGCGGCGGCGCGGCCCGGACGGTGCGAGGTGTGCAGCATTGAGGGTCTCCATCATTCCTGCGGGGGAAGATCGACGCCGTCATCCAAGCAGCCACGGTTACTTCGGGGTAACACCCGTGACAAGACTTTCTGTCCGGATCACGACAACGTGGGGGAGGCCCGTCCGCAGGGTCCCGGGACGCGGTGCGCGGCGCCCGGCGGCGATACTGGAAGGACCCCGACGCGCGTCGGGAAAGGACCGGGGGAGCACGGATGAGCACGGGTGCGGGCACGAACACGAACGCGGAGAGGGCGGCCACGGTCCGCGGCCGCGACCCCGAGCCGCCCCCGCCCGGCGGGGTGCTGTGGACCACCGCCGGGGACATCCGGTCCCTGCTGACGCTGCCCGCCGCCTTCACCCTCCAGGTCGCCCACCCGGCCGTCGGCGCCGGGGTCGACCAGTACTCCGTCTTCCGCACCGACCCCTGGGGACGCGGCGAACGCTCCCTGCGCTCGGTCCTGCTCTGGGTCTACGGCGGGGCCGACGCCGCCGAGGAGGGCCGCCGGGTGCGCCGCCTGCACAAGGAGATCCAGGGCACCGACACCCGGGGCCGGCGCTACCACTCCCTCGACCCGGCCTGCTACGCGTGGGTGCACGCCACCGGGTTCCCCGTCGCCCTGTACTCCGGGCGGTACCTGTTCCGCCGCATCACCCCCGCCCAGGAACGGCAGCTGTACCGCGAATGGCTCCAGGTGGGCCGGATCCTCGGGCTCCGCGACCGGGACATGCCGCAGACCGTCGAGGAGTTCTGGCCCTACTACCACCGGATGCTGGCCGAGGAGATCGAGCCGACCAAGGTCGCCCGCGAACTGCTCGCCACCGACACGGACCTGCCCCGCCCCGACGCCGCCTCCCCGGCCGTCCGGCTGCTGCTGCGGCTGACCTGGCCGCTGCTGCGCACCGCCTTCCTGCGCTTCCGGGCCTTCCTCACCGTCGGGTACCTGCCGCCCGACGCGCGGGCCGCCATCGGCCTGGAGTGGACCCCCGCGCAGGAGCGCAGGCTCCGGCGGTTCAGTACGGCCGCGCGGATCCTCGTACCGCTGCTGCCCGAGCGGCTGCGCTACCTGCCGCTCGCCCGCGCCGCCCGGGCACGCCGACGCGCCGGCACCCGCTGAGGGGTACCGGCGCGCGGGTCCGCGTACGGGCGCGGATCAGTGCTCGTGGAGGGAGTTCGTCGCGGCGATCTTCTTCCAGGACTTCGGCTCCGCGGCCGGCTTGGCCGGGGCCTGGGAGCGGGCTCCCTGGGTCTTGGCGGCGGCCGGCGGGCCGAACGCGGGCTTGCCCGGGGTGTACAGCCAGGTCTCGAAGAGCTGCGCGAGCGGCTTGCCCGAGATCTTCTCCGCGTACCGGACGAAGTCCCCGACCTTGGCGTTGCCGTAGGCCCGCTCGGTCGGCCAGCCCTTGAGGATCGCGAAGAACTTCTCGTCGCCGATCTCGTTGCGGAGCGCCTGGATCGCGATGGCGCCGCGGTCGTAGACGGCCCCGTGGAACTGGTTCTCCGCACCCGGGTCACCCGGCTTGACCTGCCAGAACGGGTCCTCGGCGGGACGGGAGGCGTACGTCCAGTCGGCGAGCTCCTGCGCGGTGCCCTCGCCTTCCTTCTCCGACCACAGCCACTGGCTGTAGCGGGCGAAGCCCTCGTTGACCCAGATGTCCTTCCAGTTGTCGACGGACACGCTGTCGCCGTACCACTGGTGGGCCAGCTCGTGCACGATCACCGAGACGTTCGCCCCGTTCGCGAACTGCTTCGGGCTGTAGAACGGCCGCGTCTGCGTCTCCAGCGCGAAGCCGGAGGGCACGTTCGGGACGTAACCGCCCAGCGCGTTGAACGGGTACGGGCCGAAGACCCCTTCCAGCCACTCCGCGACCTCGGTGGTCCGCTCGACGCTCGCGCGCGCCGCTCCGGCGTTGTCGCCGAGGTCCTTGCTGTACGCGTTCAGGACGGGAAGGCCGCTCGCCGTCTTGTCGGTGGTGATGTCGAACTTGCCGATCGCGAGGGTGGCCAGGTACGTGGCCTGCGGCTTGTTGGAGCGCCAGTTGTAGCGGGTCCAGCCCAGCTTGGAGCTCTGCGACTGGAGCACGCCGTTGCTGATGGCCTGGGTGCCGTCCGGGACGTTCACCGACACGTCGAAGGTGGCCTTGTCCAGCGGGTGGTCGTTGCTCGGGAACCACCAGGCCGCCGAGTCGGGCTCCTGCGCCGCGATGCCGCCGTCCGGGGTGCGCTGCCAGGCCGACCAGCCGTCGACCTTGAACTCGGAGGGCTTGCCGGCGTACTTCACGACGACGCTGGCCTGCTTGCCCTTCTGGAGCGGCTGGGCCGGGGTGACTTCCAGCTCCGACGTGCCGGAGGCGGCGAACTTCGCCTTGGCCCCGTTGACCCGGACCTCGCTCACCTTCAGGCCGAAGTCCAGGTTGAAGCGCGACAGGTCCTGCTTGGCGGTGGTCAGCAGGGTGGCCGTGCCCTCCAGCAGGTCGGTCTTCGGCTGGTACTGCAGGCGCAGGTCGTAGTGGGAGACGTCGTAGCCGCCGTTCCCGCTGGCCGGGTAGTAGGGGTCGCCGATACCCGGGGCACCCGGACCGGCACTGGCCGCCGACGCCGGGATCACCAGCAGCAGGGAGGCGGCGAGCACGCTCGGGGCGATGACTTTGCGGCGCACGAAGAGCTCCAAGGGGTAGGGGAGACAGATCGGTTCGAGGTCTCGTCGTTCGACCGTATTCACCCCTGGCCACTCACGTCATGTCCATGGCCCCTGCTGTCACACGATCGCCATCCGGCCGCAAGGAATCCGCCCCCAATCGGGCCGGTCTGTTGCAATCCGGACACCACGGAGCCCCCGTCACACCGGTGACCGGGGCTCATCGGCGGTCCGGCCGGGCCCGTACGAGCTGCGGCGACGCCCGGAACGCACCGGGACGCACATTGACCGAATAGCGTCAGCCGCCCCGCTGCCCGCCAACGGCGGTGGGGAGAGCGGGGGTACCCGGCATACTGAGTAGTCGGTAACCTGCGGCGCATGACGCTTCCTCCCCATGCCGCCCGCCGCTGCTGGCACACCGCCATCAATCCCCTGCACTCCACGATCTACTTCTCGCCCGACCTCATCACCGAGTTCGCGGCCCTCGGCGTCACCCACCGGGTCGCCGTCAACCTCGCCAGCCGCTCCGCCGCCCTGGGCGCCGTCGGCCCCGGCACGGTGACCGCCACCTTCTACAACTACCGTCACGACTACGTCGCCGAGCACCTGCCCGCCGTCTGGGACACCATCACCCCCGAGCAGGCCCTCGCCGCCCGGCTGCGCGCCGCCGACACCACCCTGCGCCGCCTCCTCGGCCCCGAGGCCATCGCCTCGCCCGAACTCGCCGAGACCGCCGACCTCGCGATGCGCGCGACCGAGGGCTGCACCCGCTCCGGCCGCACCCTCTACGCCGCCCACGCCGACCTCCCCGTCCCCGAGGAGCCGCACCTGCGCTACTGGCACGCCACCACCCTCCTGCGCGAGCACCGCGGCGACGGCCACGTGGCCGCGCTGCTCCTCACCGGCCTCGACCCCGTGGAGGCCCTGGTCAGCCACGCCGCCACCGGCCGCGGCATGGCCCCGAAGTGGGACAAGGCCATCCGCGGCTGGGAGCAGGCCGACCTCGACGCGGCCACCGACCGGCTCCGCGCCCGCGGGGTCCTCGACGCCGACGGCAAGCTCACCGAGGAGGGCGCCGCCCTGCGCGAGCGGCTGGAGACCGAGACCGACCGCCTCGACGCGGCCCCGTACGAGCACCTCGGCGCGGAAGGCCTCGCCCGGCTCCTGGAACTGGGCGGCGGATTCGTCGGCCAGGCCGTCGCCGCGGGGGCCTTCCCCCGCGACCTCATCGCAAAGGTCTGAGGGGCTCCCGCCGTCCGTCACCGCCACCTGCCACAATTGGCAGCCTTCCACGCAAACGAAGGCAGGCGGGACGGCACAGTGACGATGTCCATCGAAGGCAGGATCGCCGAGGAGCTCGGCGTACGGGAGCGGCAGGTCAAGGCCGCCGTCGAGCTGCTCGACGGCGGCTCCACCGTGCCGTTCATCGCGCGCTACCGCAAGGAAGCGACCGAGATGCTCGACGACGCCCAGCTGCGCACCCTGGAGGAGCGGCTGCGCTACCTGCGCGAGCTGGAGGACCGCCGCGCGGCGATCCTCGAATCCGTACGGGAGCAGGGCAAGCTCGACGCCGAACTGGAGGCCCGGATCAACGCGGCCGACACCAAGGCCCGGCTGGAGGACATCTACCTCCCCTTCAAGCCCAAGCGCCGCACCAAGGCCCAGATCGCCCGCGAGGCCGGCCTGCAGCCGCTGGCCGAGGGCCTGCTGACCGACCCCTCCGTCGAACCGGCCGCGGCCGCCGCAGCGTTCGTCGACGCGGACAAGGGCATCGCCGACCCGGCCGCCGCCCTCGAAGGCGCCCGCGCCATCCTCACCGAGAAGTTCGCCGAGGACGCCGACCTGATCGGCGACCTCCGCGAGCGCATGTGGGGCCGCGGCCGCCTGGCCGCGAAGGTCCGGGAGGGCAAGGAGGAGTCGGGCGCGAAGTTCGCCGACTACTTCGACTTCGCCGAGCCCTTCACCGCCCTCCCCTCCCACCGCGTCCTCGCCATGCTGCGCGGTGAGAAGGAGGACGTCCTCAGCCTGGACCTGGAGCCCGAGCCGCCCGCCGACACCCCCGGCCCCTCCACGTACGAGGGCCTCGTCGCCCGCCGCTTCGGCATCGCCGACCGCGACCGCCCCGGCGACAAGTGGCTCGCCGACACGGTCCGCTGGGCCTGGCGCACGAAGATCCAGGTGCACCTGGGCATCGACCTGCGGAGCCGGCTGCGCGCCGCCGCCGAGGACGAGGCCGTACGGGTCTTCGCCGCCAACCTGCGCGACCTGCTGCTCGCGGCCCCCGCGGGCACCCGCGCCACGCTCGGCCTGGACCCGGGCTTCCGTACCGGCGTCAAGGTGGCCGTCGTCGACGCGACCGGCAAGGTCGTGGCCACGGACGTGATCCACCCGCACGTTCCCGCCAACAAGTGGGACGCCTCCCTCGCCACGCTCGCCCGCCTCGCGAAGGAGCACGCGGTCGAGCTCGTCGCCATCGGCAACGGCACCGCCTCCCGCGAGACGGACAAGCTGGCCGGGGACCTCATCACCCGCCACCCCGAGCTGAAGCTCACCAAGGTGATGGTCTCCGAGGCCGGCGCGTCCGTGTACTCGGCCTCCGCCTTCGCCTCGCAGGAACTCCCCGGCATGGACGTGTCGTTGCGCGGGGCCGTCTCCATCGCCCGCCGCCTGCAGGACCCGCTCGCCGAGCTGGTCAAGATCGACCCGAAGTCGATCGGCGTGGGCCAGTACCAGCACGACCTGGCGGAGACGAAGCTGTCCCGCTCGCTCGACGCGGTCGTCGAGGACTGCGTGAACGGCGTCGGCGTGGACGTCAACACCGCCTCCACGCCGCTGCTCTCCCGTGTCTCGGGCATCAGCGGCACCCTCGCCGAGAACATCGTGGCCCACCGCGACGCCAACGGCCCCTTCCGCAGCCGCAAGGGCCTCAAGGACGTCGCCCGCCTCGGCCCGAAGGCGTACGAGCAGTGCGCGGGCTTCCTGCGCATCCGCGGCGGCGACGACCCGCTGGACTTCTCCAGCGTGCACCCCGAGGCCTACCCGGTGGTCCGGGCGATGGGCAAGACGGCGGGCGCCGAGGTGGCCGCGCTGATCGGCAACTCCGCCGTCCTGCGGTCCCTGCGGCCCGAGCAGTTCGTCACCGAGGCCTTCGGCCTGCCCACGGTCACCGACATCCTGCGCGAGCTGGAGAAGCCGGGCCGCGACCCGCGCCCCGCCTTCAAGACGGCCACCTTCAAGGAGGGCGTCGAGAAGATCGGCGACCTGGCCCCCGGGATGATCCTGGAAGGGGTCGTCACCAACGTGGCCGCCTTCGGCGCCTTCATCGACATCGGCGTCCACCAGGACGGGCTGGCGCACGTGTCGGCCCTGTCGAAGACCTTCGTCAAGGACCCGCGCGACGTGGTGAAGCCGGGCGACATCGTCCGGGTCAAGGTCATGGACGTGGACATCCCGCGCAAGCGGATCTCGCTGACGCTGCGGCTGGAGGACGAGGACGGCCGTTCGACGGGCGCGCCCCGGCAGCGCGAGGAGCGCCAGGAACGTCAGGAACGCCGCGGCGGCCGCCCGCCGCAGCAGCGCGGCCAGGGCCAGGGCCAGGGCCAGGGCCAGCGCGGCGGCGGCGGTCAGGGCGCGAGCCGGCAGGGCGGCCAGGGCGGCGGCGGGCAGCGCGCGGGCGCCCCGGCCCCCGCCAACAGCGCCATGGCCGACGCCCTGCGCCGGGCCGGCCTCACGGGCCCGGAGGAGCGCCGCAAGCGGCCGTAGGACCAGAAGCGGAAGACCTGGCTCCGGGCAACCGGCAGGAGTGGCCGAATAGCCACCCCGCGGGGGGACGCACCTTGCCAACCCCCGTAGATGATCTGTAGGCATGGTGGAACGCCCGTTCGCTCGCGCGGACGGGCTTCCGCGTTTCTTCTCCCTCGGGAACCCCACTCCCGAGGCCGCCTCAAGGCACAGTACCCCATGCCGATGCCCGCCCACGCCTACCGACGCTGCCCGAGAAAGGGTCCGAAGAGGGAACACATGCCCTACCGGAATCTCAGCCTGCGCAAACGGTGCGAGTTGATTCTCGGTCACATGGATCTGACGCACCCGTTCTCCCTCGACGCCCTGTGCACACGGCTGGCCGAGCAGCGCGGCCGCCCGATCCGACTGCACCCCCTGCCCAGGGAGGCCGCCGAATCGGGCGTCTGCGGACTGTGGGTGGGCACCGAAACCGTGGACTACGTCTTCTACGAGGCCCAGACCACCCCCCTGCACCAGGAGCACATCGTGCTCCACGAGCTCGGCCACATCCTCTTCGGCCACCACTCCCTGGAGGGCGAGGACACCGACGGCCGCGCCCCCGTGATCCTCGGCCGCACCAACTACACCACCCGCCAGGAACAGGAGGCGGAGATGCTCGCGAGCATGATCCGCATCCGCACCTCGGGCCCCGGCCACGGATACCCGGCCACCGCGCCCCGGGGCGCCCTGGCCCGGCTGGAATCCGCCATGGGGTACGAGCGGGGCCCGCACGATGGCCGCTGACCTCACCGCCTTCGGCGACTGGCTCGCCGTCCCCAGCGTGCTGTGCCTGTGGGCCGCCGTCCTGCTGCGCGCCCCCGGCGCCCTGCGCTCCCCGCACCAGCGCGGACTGTGGTTCGCCGTCGCCACCGCCGCCGCGGCGATGACCCTGAACCTGCCCGCCGTCGTCGCGTACGCCACGGGCCGCGACCCCGGCTACGCGCACGCCATCGGCCTGGTCCGCAACCTCATCGGGGTCCTGTCGGCGGGCGCCGTGCTCTACTTCGTCGCCGCCGCCACCCGCGGCCGCAGGCTCCAGCTCGCCGCCTGGGCGGGCACCCTGCTCTGGCTCGGCACCCTGGTCGCCCTGGACGCCGCCGCCCCCGGCCACGGCACGCACACCATCCCGCCCGTCGGCTCCCCGGTGCCCTCGCTCGCGTACTGGCTCGTGCTGATCTCCGCCCACGTCATCGCCAACACCGTCTGCGTGTACGTCTGCTGGCGCTACAGCCTGCGCGCCGAGAGCCGGGGCCTCGCGGCCGGGCTGCGGCTGTTCGCCCTGGGCACCGCGCTGGCCGGCCTGTTCTGGTTCGCGTACCTGCTCAAGGCCCTGTTCGGCAGCACCTGGGCGATGCCCGCCCTGCCGCTGATGATGAACCTGCACGGGCTGCTGCGCGCCGCCGCGATCCTGGTGCCCACCCTGTTCACGCTGCGCCGCGCCACCGCCGACATCACCACCGCCTGGCGGCTCTGGCCGCTGTGGCGGGACCTCGTCCAGGCCGTCCCGCACGTGGTCCTCTCCGAGCCCCGGGCCGGGCGGGTGCTGGAACTGCTGTGGCCGCCCGTACCGCGCAACCTGCTCGTCTACCGCAAGGTCATCGAGACCCGCGACGCGATCCTGATCCTCGGGGAGTACGTCTCCCCGGGCGTGCCCGAACTGGCCCGCAGCCACGTCGCCGGGAGCCGGATACCCGACCGGCGCCGCGCGGCGGCCGCGCTGGCCTGCGTACTGAAGGAGGCGCGGCGGGCGAAGCTGGGCGGGCTGCCCGTGCAGTCTGGGGCGGCCACCGCCCTGGAGCTGCCGTCCGCGATGCAGACCTCCGAGGAGGGCGGCGGGCTGGAGGACGAGGCCCGCTTCCTGGTGGACGTCGCCCAGGCCTACGCCTCCCCCGAGACCACCGCTTTCACCCCCGGCCCGTACAGGAAGTGACACCCTTGAGCACCACCGTTCTGATCACCGGGGCCAGCGCCGGCCTGGGCGCCGCCTTCGCGCGCGGCTTCGCCGCCAAGGGCTGCGACCTGGTCCTCGTCGCCCGGGACAAGACCCGCCTGGAGGCCCTCGCCGAGAGCCTCGGCCGGGAGTTCGGCGCCGCCTGCGAGGTGCTGCCCGCCGACCTGCTGGACCCGGACCAGTGCGCGGCCGTCGCCGGACGGCTCGCCGACCGGACCCGGCCCGTGGACATGCTGGTCAACAACGCCGGATTCGGGCTCCCCGCGCCGTTCCCGTACAGCCCGGTCGAGGACGAGGAGCGGATGCTCGACCTGCTCGTCAAGGTCCCGCTGCGGCTCACCCACGCCCTGCTGCCCGGCCTGCGGGAGCGCCGCCGGGGCGCGGTCCTCAACGTCGCCTCGGTCGCCGGACTGCTGCCGACCGGCACCTACGGGGCGGCGAAGGCCTGGATCACGGCCTTCAGCGAATCCCTGCGGGTGGACATGGAGCCGTACGGGGTCCGGGTGCTGGCCGTGGTCCCGGGCTTCACCCGCACCGAGTTCCAGGAGCGCGCCGGGATGGACGTCAGCGCCCTGCGCGACGCGGTGTGGCTGGAGCCCGAGGCCGTCGTGGCCAAGGCGCTGCGCGACCTCGCCCTGCGCCGCCCGCTCAGCATCACCGGCCGCCACTACCAGGCGTACGCCCTCGCGGCCCGCCACCTCCCGCGCGCCTTCGTGGCCCGGAAGATGGCCCGTACCCGACGGGCGCCGGCGGCGGCGCAGTCCGACTGACCGGCCGCCGCACGGGGGCGGCTACAGCTCGGTGACCTTGCCGTCCGCGACCTCCAGGCGGCGGGTCACGTGGACGGCGTCCAGCATGCGGCGGTCGTGCGTGACCAGCAGCAGGGTGCCCTCGTAGGACTCCAGCGCCGCCTCCAGCTGTTCGATCGCCGGCAGGTCGAGGTGGTTCGTCGGCTCGTCCAGGACGAGGAGGTTCACCCCGCGGCCCTGGAGCAGCGCCAGGGCCGCACGGGTCCGCTCGCCGGGGGAGAGGGTCGCCGCCGGGCGCAGCACGTGCGCCGCCTTCAGGCCGAACTTGGCGAGCAGCGTGCGCACTTCCGCCGGCTCGGTGTCCGGGACGGCCGCGCAGAAGGCCTCCAGCAGCGGCTCGTCGCCGAGGAACAGCCCGCGCGCCTGGTCGACTTCGCCGACCAGCACGCCGGAGCCGAGGGTCGCGGAGCCGGAGTCCGGGGCGAGCCGGCCGAGCAGCACCGCGAGGAGGGTGGACTTGCCGGCGCCGTTGGCCCCGGTGATCGCCACCCGGTCCGCCCAGTCGATCTGCAGGCTGGCCGGGCCGAAGCCGAAGTCGCCCCGCTGGACGGTGGCTTCGCGCAGGGTGGCGACGACCGAGCCGGAGCGCGGGGCCGCCGCGATCTCCATGCGCAGCTCCCATTCCTTGCGCGGCTCCTCCACGACCTCCAGCCGCTCGATCGCGCGCTGCGTCTGCCGGGCCTTGGCGGCCTGCTTCTCGCTGGACTCGCCGCGCAGGTTCTTGCCGATCTTGTCGTTGTCGCTCGCCTTGCGGCGGGCGTTGCGCACGCCCTTGTCCATCCAGTTGCGCTGCATCTGCGCCCGGCCTTCGAGGGCGGACTTCTTGCCCGCGTACTCCTCGAACTCCTCGCGGGCGTGGCCGCGGGCGCGCTCGCGCTCCTCCAGGTAGGACTCGTAGCCGCCGCCGTAGAGGTTGATCTGCTGCTGGGCCAGGTCGAGTTCGAGGACCTTGGTGACCGTCCGGGTCAGGAACTCGCGGTCGTGGCTGATGACGACCGTGCCCGCGCGCAGGCCCTTCACGAACTGCTCCAGCCGCTCCAGCCCGGCCAGGTCCAGGTCGTTGGTGGGCTCGTCCAGGAGGAACACGTCGTACCGGGACAGCAGGAGCGAGGCGAGTCCGGCGCGGGCCGCCTGGCCGCCGGAGAGGGCCGCCATCGGCAGGTCCAGGCTCACGGCGAGGCCGAGCTCGTCGGCGACCTCCTGGGCCCGCTCGTCGAGGTCGGCGCCGCCGAGGTTCAGCCAGCGGTCGAGGGTGTCCGCGTACGCGTCGTCCGCGCCCGGGGTGCCGTCGACCAGGCCCTGCGTGGCCTCGTCGAGGGCGGCCTGCGCGGCGGCGACTCCCGTACGGCGGGCGAGGAACTCCCGCACCGACTCGCCGGGGCGCCGCTCGGGCTCCTGCGGGAGGTGGCCGACGGCCGCGCCGGGCGGGGAGAGCCGCAGGTCACCGGTCTCCGGGGTGTCCAGCCCGGCGAGCATCCGCAGCAGGGTCGACTTCCCGGCGCCGTTGACGCCGACGAGTCCGATGACGTCGCCGGGCGCGACGACGAGGTCGAGATCGGCGAAGAGCGTGCGCTCACCGTGCGCGGCGGTGAGGTTCTTGGCGACGAGGGTTGCAGTCATGATGCCCCGATCCTATCCGCGCGGCCGCCGCCGTCTGCCGCCGTCCGGCGCCGTCCGGATAGGTGGGTTGCCTGTCATTGCGGCCATCGGCTCCCGCGTCACACCATGGAGGCATGTCGTCGCGAAACGTGTTGGCCGTCCTCTACGACGGGGTCCAGAGCCTGGACGTCACCGGACCCGTCGAGGTGTTCCACGGTGCCGGGTACGCGATCCGGACGGTGTCCCTCGGCGGGGCGCCGGTACGGACCGACAGCGGGCTCACCCTCGTCCCGGACGGGGACCTGGAGAGCGCCCGGCCCGGCGCGGGCACCACGCTCCTGGTGCCCGGGGGCCGGTACCGCGGCGACTTCGAGCCCCGGCTCACCGCCTGGCTGCGCGCGTACGGGGGACGCGCGGAGCGGCTGGTGTCGGTGTGCACCGGGGGACTGCTGCTGGCCGAGGCCGGGCTGCTCGACGGCCGGCGGGCGACGACGCACTGGAACGCGTGCGAGCAGATGGCACGGGACTACCCGGCGGTGTCGGTGGAGCCGGACCCCATCTACGTACGGGACGGACCCGTCTCCACCTCGGCCGGGGTCACCGCCGGGATCGACCTGGCGCTGGCGCTGGTGGAAGAGGACCTCGGGCGGGACGTCGCGCTGCTGATCGCCCGCTACCTGGTGGTGTTCCTGCGCCGACCGGGGAACCAGGCGCAGTTCAGCGTGCAGCTGGCGGCGCAGACGGCACGGCGGGAGCCTCTGCGGGACGTGCAGCACTGGATCGCCGAGCATCCGGGCGGGGATCTCAGCGTGGAGGCCCTCGCCGCGCGGGCGGCGCTGTCGCCCCGGCACTTCGCGCGGGCCTTCCAGGCGGAGACGGGGGTGACGCCGGGGCGGTACGTGGAGCGGGTGCGGGTGGAGCACGCGCGGCGGCTGCTGGAGGAGGGCGGCGGGGGCGGGGTGGCGCAGGTCGCGCGGGCGTGCGGCTACGGCACCCCGGAGGCCCTGCGCCGGGCCTTCGTCCGCAACCTCGGCCAGCCGCCGGCGGAATACCGGCGCCGCTTCGGCCCTTAGGCTCCGCCGGTCCGCCGGTCCGCCGGTCCGCCGGTCCGCCGGGATGCGCGCCCCGCCGCCCGGGGTCCGTACCGCCGCGCGGAGCGAGCCCCCACCCCGCCCCTTCCCGAAACCGGGACTCCGCCCCGGCCCCCGAAACCCCCCGGGGCTCCGCCCCGGACTCCGACCGGCCCGGGCTTTGCCCGACCGCCCCGGACCCGCCCCGGGCTTTGCCCGACCATCCGGGCTGCGCCCCGCACCCCGGGCTCCGCCCCGCACCCCGACCCGCCCCGGGCTTTGCACGACCGCCCGTGGGCGGGGACACCTTCAACCCATCGCTCTGGAGGAGCCATGCAGATCGCCGTACTGCTCTACGACCGTTTCACCGCCCTCGACGCCATCGGGCCGTTCGAGACGCTCGGCCGGCTGCAGGGGGCCGAGGTCGTGTTCGTGGCCGAGCGGCCCGGGCCCGTGCGGACCGACAACGGGGCCCTCGCGCTCGTCGCCGACAAGGGGCTCGACGAGGTCACGCGGCCCGACATCGTCATCGTGCCCGGCGGTCCGCACACCGAGGTGGAGATGAAGAACCCCGTGGTCCTCGACTGGCTGCGGGCCGTCGACGCCACCACCACCTGGACCACCTCCGTCTGCACCGGCTCGCTCCTGCTCGCCGCCGCCGGGCTGCTCGAAGGGCGCCGGGCCACCAGCCACTGGCTCTTCCTCGACCGGCTGCCGGCCTTCGGCGTCCGGCCGACCGGGGAGCGGGTGGTCTACGACGGGAAGTACGTCACCGCCGCCGGGGTGTCCTCCGGCATCGACATGGGCCTCGGCCTCCTCGGGAAGATCGCCGGGGACGAGTACGCCCAGACCGTGCAGCTGATGTGCGAGTACGACCCCCAGCCGCCCTACGACGCCGGTTCCCCGGAGAAGGCCCCGGCCGAGATCGTCGCCCGGCTGCGCGCTACTCCGCCGACGGCCAGCTGAACCGCGGCGCCCGCCGCTCCAGGAACGCGGCGACACCCTCCGCGGTGTCGCCGCTCGCGGCCGCCTGCCCCGCCCAGTACGCGTCCCGGTCGGTGCGCCCGTCCGTGAACTCCTTCGCCGCCGCCTGCGTCAGCCGCGACCGCGTGGTCAGGATCCGCGTGAACTCCCCGACGCGCTTGTCCAGTTGCCCGGCCGGCAGCAGCTCGTGCAGGAACCCGGCCCGCAGCGCCTGCTCGGCGCCGATCAACTCCGCCGAGAACAGCAGGTACTTGGCCCAGGCCGGGCCCACCACGGACGCCAGCCGCCGCGTCGAGGAGGCCGGGTAGACGATGCCCAGCTTCGCGGGGGTCACCCCGAAGGAGGCGCCCTCCTCCGCGAACCGCAGGTCACACGCCGCCGCGAGCTGGCTGCCGCCGCCCACGCAGAACCCCCGGATCGCCGCCACCGTCGGCTTTGGGAAGGCCGCCAGGGCCTCCTCCGCCGCCACCGCCAGGGCCTGCGGATCGTCGTCGCCGGTGAGGGAGGAGATGTCGGCGCCCGCGCAGAAGGTCGGACCGGCCCCGGTCAGGACCAGCACCCGGACGGCCGGATCCGCGGCCAGGCCCGGCAGCAGCTCCGGCAGGGCGCGCCACATCGAGGCGGTCATGGCGTTGCGCTTGGCGGGGTGCGAGATGACGACGGTGGCCACGCCGTCGGTGACGGTGGAGCGGAGGGCTGCGTCCATGCGCCGGATGCTATCCCGGGCCGCCGATCCTATGATCAAGGGAGTCCGTCCCCCGGGGGGTGCTGAAAGGTGGCACGCCCATGGGCACCGACCGTTCCGACCGCACCGCTCCGCAACCCCAGCAGGAGAAGAAGGAGCTGAAGCGCGGCTACGGGCTGCTGGCCCTGCTCGGGGTGATCCTCGTGATCGCGGGCCTGGTGGGCCTGGTGTACACCGGCGTGGCCACCCTGACCTCGATGGTCCTCTTCGGCTGGCTGCTGCTGATCGGCGGTGTGGTCGGTCTCGCGCAGGCCGTGCTGTCGCGGGGGAGCAACTACTTCTGGCTCGCCGTCATCGTCGCCGCGATCGACCTGGCGGCCGGGTTCGTGATCCTGCGGCGCCCCGAGGCGAGCGCCGAGGCGCTGACCATGTTCGCCGCGCTGCTGTTCCTCACCGGCGGGGTGTTCCGCCTCGTCGGCGCGCTGGTGGTGCGCGGCGCCAACTTCGGGCCGGCCCTCGTCCAGGGCGCCTTCGGGATCCTGCTCGGGGTCCTGATCCTCTCCAGCTGGCCTGGCAGCAGTCTGTACGTGATCGGTACGTTCTTCTCGCTCGCCCTGCTGTTCGACGGACTGAGCCTGGTGGTCATGGGAATGGGCGCCCGGCGCATCCTCGGCCTGGTCAGGGAGGACGAGGGGGCGTCCGGGCCGAAGGAGGTGGACGGGGTCCGCGAGGCGGCCGAGAAGAGGCCCGCACCGGATCAGAAGCAGTCGCACAACTGACTCTGTCATACGCCAATGGTCAGAAAGTGTCCGATTGACGCTGACTTCTGGTCAGCGACGCGGTCCGGACCAGCGCCGTCCCCACTCTTGGCACGTGGAGACGATCGAGCGCGAAGACGGGGGCCGGAAGATGAACGACAGCGGGAGCGTCCCGCCAGCCAGGGAGGGTGAGGCGCCGGCTCCGGCGGACCCCCTCGCGTACGAGGGAGTGTGGCGCTTCACCGCGCCCGCGGTAGAAGAATCCGTTCCCCAGGCCCGCCGCGCGGTCCGCGACCTGCTCGGCCGCCAGGGGGTGCCGGCCCAGCAGGACCTGGTGTACTCCCTGCTGCTGATCGTCTCCGAACTGGTGACGAACTCGGTCCGGCACGCGGCCCTGCTCTCCCCGGAGGTGGCCGTCGAGGTCGCGGTGGGCCGCGAGTGGGTACGGGTGGCCGTCGAGGACAACCACCCGTACCGGCCCAAGGCGCTGGAGGCCGATTTCGGCCAGACCGGCGGCCGGGGCCTGCTGCTGGTGCGCGAGATCACGCGGGAGGCCGGCGGGGTGTGCGACGTCGAGCACACCTCGACGGGCGGCAAGGTGATCTGGGCCGCCCTCCCGCTCGCCGCCACCCCCGCGCCCTGAGCCGCCGGCCGGCCGCCGGGAGCGGCGGCACCGGGGCGGCCGCGCGGGGGCGGCGTACCCGCTACCAGCCCGCGGCGTCGCCGGTCAGCTCGCGGATCGCGGGGCGCGCCGCGTCCAGCACCGTCATGAACCAGGCCGAGAACGGCACCTCGGCGTGCTGCTTGACCAGTTCCGCGGCCGTGACGAAGGCCGTGTCGCCGACCTCCTCCGGATCCGGCTTCGGCGTCGACTGCGCCAGTCCCACGAAAAGGTGGTTGTACTCCTGCTCGACCAGCCCGGACGCGGGGTCCGGGTGGTTGTAGCGCACGGTCCCCGCCTCCGCGAGCAGCGACGGCGACAGGCCCAGCTCCTCGTGGGTCCGCCGGGCCGCCGCCGCGAACGGGGACTCGCCGGGGTAGGGGTGGCCGCAGCAGGTGTTCGACCAGACGCCGGGGGAGTGGTACTTCCCGAGGGCGCGCCGCTGGAGCAGCAGCCGGCCCTGCTCGTCGAAGAGGAACACGGAGAACGCCCGGTGCAGCAGACCGGGCGCCTGATGGGCGGAGAGCTTCTCCGCCGTGCCGATGGTGTTGCCGGACTCGTCGACCAGTTCGAGCATGATCGATTCCTGAGTTCCGGTGCCGGCGGACGCGCTGTTGGCGTCGGTGGCTGGTGTGGTCGGCATACCCATCCTTCGCTTCGGACTCCGGCCTTCAGTCTGCCGTACAAAAGAGGCTTGTCCCCACTTCGGCGATCAACGCATGTCCGCCCTCCGCCGCGTGGTAGGCGGCGGAGGGCGGACACGCGCCTGCGCGGTCAGATCCCGAACGGGGCCGGATATCCGATCGTTCCCGCCGGCACCGGAACGGAATCGTCCAGTACCAGCGCCATCATCGCCTCGTCGGGCACCTCGAAGGGCGCCCGGATCCCGAAGGCGGACGCCGGAACGAAGCCGAAGCGCGGGTAGTACGCGGGATGCCCGAGGACCAGCACCAGCGCCTCCCCCCGCTCCCGGGCCGCCGCGAGCAGGCCCCGTACGACGGCACGGCCGGCGCCCGAGCGCTGGAGCGCGGGATCGACGGCCACCGGCGCGAGCGCGAGGGCCGCTGCGCCGTCCACCGCGCACCGGGTCAGCAGGGCGTGCGCCGCCACCGACCCGTCCGGGCCCTCGGCGACGTAGGAGAGCCCCGGCAGCCAGGCGGCGTCGGCGCGCAGCGCGTCCACCAGATCAGCCTCGAGCGGGGTGTCGAAGGCCGCCAGGTTGACGGCCCGCACGGCGGCCACGTCGGAGGCGGCTTCCGGCCGGACCGGCCAGCGGCCGACGGCGGTGTGGGTGTGGGTGTGGATGTTGTCCGTGGTGTGGGTGTGGTCGGTCAACGTGAGCCCTTGAACGGGGGCTCCGGCCGACGGGGCCGAACGGTGCGCTCAGCCCTGGCGGGGAGCCCGGAAGGAAGAGAGGGGGACGTACCGGAGTGCGCCGCGCTCGGCAGCGACCACTGCGACGGTCATCGACCCCACCTCATTTCTCGTTCCGGGACGTGTTTACGGGACTCGTACACGTCGGCGTCCACCCTAACATCCGGGACCAAACGGGCCTCAAGGGACCCAAAAGGCTGATGAATACGGCGTTCCATTCATCCGATAGCCTCTGCCGACGTGCCGCCGCCCCACCGGGCGCCCCTTCGAGAAATGTTCGCTGCAAGGAGTGAGTCCGTCTGTCGACCGTCATCCTCACCGGCCTGCCGGTCCCCGGATCACCGCTTGAAGACGAGCTCCGCTCGCTCGGGTTCGACGTCCGCCCCGTCACCGGTCCCGAAGACACCGCCGCCGCGCTGGCCCGCGTACCCGCCGACGAGCGGGTGGCCGTCGTCGACAGCGCCTTCGTCGGGCACCCGCACGCGCTGCGCCTCGCGCTGACCGACCCGCGCTTCGACGCCTGCGCCGTGACCGGCGCCTTCGCCGTGCAGGCCGGAGCGCGCGGCGCCCTCGACAAGGCCGCCGCCCTCGCGCCCACCGGCACCGGCCCCTACGCGGACCGGCTCGCCGCCGCCGTCGAGGCCGCCGGGACCACCGTCCAGCGGCCCGAGCTCGGCACCCTGGTCGCGGCCGTGCCCGCCGCCGGGGCGCAGCGCGACGAGGCCGTCGCCGCCGTGGCGGCCGTGGACGACGAGGCGGTACGCCTGCGCACCGCCGTGAAGTCCCGCGACGGGTTCTTCACCACCTTCTTCATCAGCCCGTACTCGCGCTACATCGCCCGCTGGTGCGCGCGCCGCGGTTTCACCCCGAACCAGGTCACCACCGCCTCCCTGCTCACCGCGCTGGTCGCGGCGGGCTGCGCCGCCACCGGCGAGCGCTGGGGCTACGTCACGGCCGGGGTGCTGCTGCTCGTCTCCTTCGTCCTGGACTGCACCGACGGGCAGCTCGCCCGCTACTCGCTGCAGTACTCGACGCTGGGCGCCTGGCTCGACGCGACCTTCGACCGCGCCAAGGAGTACGCCTTCTACGCGGGGCTCGCGCTCGGAGCCGCCAGGAACGGCGACGACGTCTGGGCCCTGGCGCTCGGCGCGATGATCCTCATGACCTGCCGGCACGTCGTCGACTTCGCCTTCAACGAGGCCAACCACGACGCCACCGCGAACACGAGCCCGACCGCGGCCCTCTCCGACCGGCTCGACAGCGTCGGCTGGACCGTCTGGGTCCGACGCATGATCATCCTGCCGATCGGCGAGCGCTGGGCGATGATCGCGGTGCTGACCGCCTTCACCACCCCGCGGATCGTCTTCTACGCGCTCCTCGCCGGCTGCGCCTTCGGCGCGCTCTACACCACCGCGGGCCGCGTCCTGCGCTCCCTGACCCGCAAGGCGACCCGCACCGACCGGGCGGCGCGGGCACTCGCCGACCTCGCGGACTCCGGGATCCTCGCCTGGACCGGCTCCCCCCGGCCCGGCAAGCGGCCCGACCGCGCCGCGGTGTGGCTGGCCGCGGCCGGCGTGGTGCTGATGACCGGCGGCGCCGTGATCCGCGGCTTCGGCGACCCGTGGCTGGCCGGGACGGCCGTGGCCTACGTCCTGTTCTCCGGAGCGGCGGTCGCCGCCCCCCTCAAGGGCCCCCTCGACTGGCTGATCCCGCCGCTCTTCCGGTTCGCCGAGTACGTGACGGTCCTGGTGCTCGCCGCGAAGGCGGACGTGCCCGGAGCCCTTCCCGCCGCATTCGGACTGGTCGCGGCGGTCGCCTACCATCACTACGACACGGTCTACCGCATCCGCGGTGGCTCGGGCGCGCCCCCGCACTGGCTGGTGCGGACGACCGGCGGCCACGAGGGCCGGGTCCTGCTGACCGTGGTGCTGGCCGCCGTCCTCGCCCGTGACGCGTTCCCCGTCGCGCTCACGGCCATGGCCGTGTTCGTGGCACTGGTGGTGCTCGTGGAGAGCATCCGCTTCTGGGTCTCCTCCGGAGCACCCGCCGTACATGACGAAGGAGAACCAGCATGATCGGCCTTGTACTCGCTGCCGGTGCCGGACGCCGCCTGCGTCCCTACACCGACACCCTGCCCAAGGCCCTCGTGCCGGTCGGTCCCGAGGGGCAGGAGGACAGCCTCACCGTCCTCGACCTGACCCTGGGCAACTTCGCCGAGGTCGGCCTCACCGAGGTCGCCGTCGTCGTCGGCTACCGCAAGGAGGCCGTCTACGAGCGCCGCGAGGCGCTGGAGGCCAAGTACGGCGTCAAGATCACGCTGATCGACAACGACAAGGCCGAGGAGTGGAACAACGCCTACTCCCTGTGGTGCGCGCGTGACGTCCTGGCGCAGGGCGTGATCCTCGCCAACGGCGACACCGTCCACCCCGTCTCCGTCGAGAAGACCCTGCTCGCCGCCCGCGGCAACGGCCGGAAGATCATCCTCGCCCTCGACACGGTCAAGAGCCTGGCCGAAGAGGAGATGAAGGTCGTCACCGCCGACGGTCAGGGCGTGCGGAAGATCACCAAGCTGATGGACCCGGCCGACGCGACGGGCGAGTACATCGGTGTCACCCTCATCGAGCCCGAGGCCGCCGAGCAGCTCGCCGAGGCCCTGAAGACCACCTTCGAGCGCGACCCCGACCTCTACTACGAGGACGGCTACCAGCAGCTCGTCAACGACGGCTTCACCATCGACGTCGCCCCCATCGGCGACGTCAAGTGGGTCGAGATCGACAACCACGACGACCTCGCCAAGGGCCGGACGATCGCATGCCAGTACTGACGCGGCTGATCCCCTCGCCTGTTGTCGTCGACATCAGCCGAGGGGCGATGGACGACCTGGCCGGCCTCCTGGCCGACCAGCGCATCTCCGCGTCCGGCAAACTCGCCATCGCGATCAGCGGGGGCTCCGGTCAGGCGCTGCGCGCCAAGCTGGAGCCCGTCCTGCCGCACGCCGACTGGTACCCGGTCGTCGACGGCACCATCGATTCCGCGGTCAAGCTGGCCGACGACATAAAGGGCCGCCGCTACGACGCCGTCGTGGGCCTGGGCGGCGGCAAGATCATCGACGTGGCGAAGTACGCCGCCGCGCGGGTCGGCCTGCCCATGGTGGCCGTCGCCACCAACCTGTCGCACGACGGGATCTGCTCCCCGGTGTCCATCCTGGACAACGACAACGGGCGCGGCTCCTACGGCGTGCCCACGCCGATCGCCATGGTGATCGACCTCGACGTGATCAAGGAGGCCCCGGTGCGGTTCATCCGCGCCGGGATCGGCGACGCGATCTCCAACATCTCGGCCATCGCCGACTGGGAGCTCTCGCACGCGATCACCGGCGAGGCCGTCGACGGCCTCGCCGCCGCCATGGCACGCACCGCGGGCGAATCCGTCCTGCGCCACCCCGGCGGATGCGGGGACGACGAGTTCCTCACCGTGCTCTCCGAGGCCCTCGTCCTCTCCGGCATCGCCATGTCGATCAGCGGCGACAGCCGGCCCTCGTCCGGCGCCTGCCACGAGATCAGCCACGCCTTCGACCTGCTCTACCCGGGGCGCTCCGCGCTCCACGGCGAGCAGGTCGGCATCGGCGCCGCCTTCGCGATGCACCTGCGCGGGGCCGCCGAGCAGGCCGGACTGTTCGTCCAGGTGCTGCGCGGCCACGGACTGCCCGTGCTGCCCGAGGAGATCGGGTTCAGCGTGGACGAGTTCGTCGCGGCCGTCGACTACGCCCCCCAGACCCGCCCGGGACGCTTCACCATCCTGGAGCACCTCAACCTGTCCGCAGCCGAGATCAGGGACGCTTACGCCGACTATGCCCAGACCATCCGTAGCTGAACTCCGGCCCGTCGTTCACCCGCCGGGCGTCAAGGACCGGCGCAGTGGCGAGCACTGGGGCGGACGCCTGTACATGCGCGAGATCTCGCTGCGCATCACCCGTCTCCTGGTCACCACCAAGGTCACGCCGAACCAGCTGACCTACGTGATGACCCTCGCCGGGGTCCTCGCCCTGCCCGCCCTGCTGGTGCCGGGCGTCTGGGGCGCCGTCCTCGGCGTGCTGGCCGTCCAGCTGTACCTGCTGCTCGACTGCGTCGACGGCGAGGTGGCCCGCTGGAAGAAGCAGTTCTCGCTCTCCGGGGTCTACCTGGACCGGGTCGGCGCGTACCTGTGCGACGCCGCGGTGCTCGTCGGCTTCGGCCTGCGCGCCTCCGACCTGTGGGGCACCGGGCGCATCGACTGGCTGTGGGCCTTCCTGGGCACCCTCGCGGCGCTCGGCGCGATCCTGATCAAGGCCGAGACCGACCTCGTCGGCGTGGCCCGCCACCAGGTCGGCAAGGAGCCGGTGAAGGAGTCGGCGTCCGAGCCGCGCTCCTCCGGCATGGCGCTCGCCCGCAGGGCCGCCGCCGCGCTCAAGTTCCACCGGCTCGTCCTCGGCATCGAGGCGTCCCTCCTCATCCTGGTGCTCGCCGTCCTGGACCAGATCCGGGGCGACCTGTTCTTCTCCCGGCTGGGTGTCGCCGTACTGGCCGGCATCGCGCTGCTCCAGACCCTGCTGCACCTCGTGTCGATCCTGGCCTCCAGCAGGCTGAAGTGACCGCGGCGATGCGGCTGGGCGCCGTGATCATCACCATGGGCAACCGTCCCGACGAGCTCAAGGCTCTCCTGGAGTCCGTGGCCCGGCAGGACGGCGCCCCCGTCGAGGTGGTCGTGGTCGGCCAGGGCGTGGAGCTCACCGGGCTGCCCGAGGGCGTACGCACGGTCTCCCTGCCGGAGAACCTGGGCATCCCGGGCGGCCGCAACGTCGGCATCGAGGCCTTCGGCCCCGGCGGCCGCGACGTCGACGTCCTGCTCTTCCTCGACGACGACGGGCTCCTGGAGCGCACCGACACCGCCGAGCTGTGCCGGCAGGCCTTCGCCGAGGACCCCGAGCTCGGGATCGTGAGCTTCCGCATCGCCGATCCGGACAGCGGCGAGACCCAGCGCCGCCACGTGCCCCGGCTGCGCGCCTCGGACCCGATGCGCTCCTCCCGCGTGACCACCTTCCTGGGCGGCGCCAACGCCGTCCGCACGACGGTGTTCGAGCAGGTCGGAGGCCTGCCCGGGGAGTTCTTCTACGCCCACGAGGAGACCGACCTCGCCTGGCGGGCGCTCGACGCGGGGTGGCTGATCGACTACCGCGCGGACATGGTGCTGCTGCATCCGACGACCGCCCCGTCCCGTCACGCCGTCTATCACCGTATGGTGGCCCGTAACCGGGTGTGGCTCGCCCGCCGCAACCTGCCCGCCCCGCTGGTCCCGGTCTACCTGGGCGTCTGGCTCGCGCTGACGCTCGTACGCAGGCCTTCGCTGCCGGCGCTCAAGGCCTGGTTCGGCGGATTCAAGGAGGGCTGGACCACTCCTTGCGGTCCCCGGCACCCCATGAAGTGGCGTACGGTCTGGCGGCTGACCCGGCTGGGCCGACCGCCTGTCATCTGACAAGCTCGCGTCTGGGAGCATGGGCCCGATCACGGGTCCGGCGCTCCAGCCCCGATGCCCCTCCTGCCGCATCTTGAAGACGGAAAGTTTCAACTTGTGAGTGACACAACCCACGACGGCGCCCTCGCCACGAGCAAGCCGCCGTCCGACGACGCGGGCCTGAGCCCCGCCGAGCTCGCCAGGAAGTACGGCCTGTCGGTCAGTGGCGCTCGGCCCAGCCTGGGCGGATACGTGCGGCAGCTCTGGGGCCGGCGCCACTTCATCATGGCCTTCTCGCGGGCCAAGCTGGTGGCGCAGTACAGCCAGGCGAAGCTCGGCCAGATCTGGCAGGTGGCGACCCCGCTGCTGAACGCGCTCGTCTACTACCTGATCTTCGGCCTCATCCTGAACGCGGGCCGGGGCATGGAGAAGGGGGTGTACATCCCCTTCCTGGTGATGGGCATCTTCGTCTTCACCTTCACCCAGAACTCGCTGATGGCGGGCGTCCGGGCGATCCCCGGCAACCTCGGCCTGGTGCGCGCGCTGCACTTCCCGCGCGCGTCGCTGCCGATCTCCTTCTCGATGCAGCAGCTCCAGCAACTGCTCTACTCGATGATCGTCGTGGTCATCGTGGCGGTCGCCTTCGGGAACTATCCGCAGCTGTCCTGGCTGCTGGTGGTCCCGACGCTGGCCCTCCAGTTCGTCTTCAACACCGGCCTCGCGCTGGTCTTCGCGCGGATGGGGTCCAAGACCCCCGACCTCGCGCAGCTGATGCCCTTCCTCACGCGCACGTGGATGTACGCCTCGGGCGTCATGTTCTCGATCAGCGAGATGCTGAAGGACAAGCCGGCGTGGATCGCGGACGTCCTCCAGTGGAACCCCGCGGCGATCTACATGGACCTCGTCCGCTTCGCCCTGATCGACGACTACGGTGCCGAGAACCTCCCGCCCCACGTCTGGGCCTTCGCGGTCGGCTGGGCCGTCCTCATCGGCGCCGGCGGTTTCGTGTACTTCTGGAAGGCTGAGGAGCGTTACGGCCGTGGCTGAGATCACCAAGGGCAACGTGCCCACCGTCATCGCCGACGAGGTGCACATCGTGTACCGCGTCAACACCGGCAGTTCCGGCCGCGGCAGCGCCACCGCGGCGCTGAGCAAGATACTCCGCCGCGGCAAGGGCGACGCCCCGGGCGTCCGCCGGGTCCACGCCGTACGCGGAGTCTCCTTCACGGCGTACCGCGGCGAGGCCATCGGCCTCATCGGCTCGAACGGCTCCGGCAAGTCCACCCTGCTGCGCGCCATCGCGGGCCTGCTGCCCTGCGAGTCCGGCAAGGTCTACACCGACGGCCAGCCCTCGCTGCTGGGCGTGAACGCCGCGCTGATGAACGACCTCACGGGCGAGCGCAACGTGGTCCTCGGCGGTCTCGCGATGGGCATGACCCGCGAGCAGATCAAGGAGCGCTACGAGGACATCGTCGACTTCTCCGGGATCAACGAGAAGGGGGACTTCATCTCCCTTCCCATGCGCACCTACTCCTCGGGCATGGCCGCGCGCCTGCGCTTCTCGATCGCGGCCGCCAAGGACCACGACGTCCTGATGATCGACGAGGCGCTCGCCACCGGTGACCGCAAGTTCCAGGTCCGCTCCGAGGCGCGCATCCGCGAACTGCGGGAGAAGGCCGGCACGGTCTTCCTGGTGAGCCACAACAACAACTCCATCCGCGACACCTGCAGCCGGGTGCTGTGGCTGGAAAAGGGCGAACTCCTGATGGACGGGCCCACCGAGGAAGTCGTCTCGGCGTACGAGAAGGCCACCAGCCACTGACCGGCTGATCACTTCGATCCGGCCCGGGCCGCTTCCCGGCCGCCGCAAGGCCCCTGCCGCTCCGCGCGGCGGGGGCTTCGCCAGGTGTACGCCGGGCAACCGGAGGCCGACATTCCGGGACGCGATGACCACCCGATAGGCCCCGGCGGTGTTGTACAGCGTAAGCTGGACCAGTTCTCAATCGCGCCAAGAGGGGACGATTCCCCGCAGCCGGTCCTCCCCGGATACTCCCGGGTAAAGTTCGGCGGCGTGTCCGAAATGGGATGACTTGGGTCGGCAGTGTAGAACGGGAGACGTGACGGCAATGGCTACGGGAACTCTGCGGCCCCCAGGCACAGTGGCCGTCCCCGCCACGGGCGGCGGGCGGTGACCCCCGGGCCCGGCATCCGGCCCGGCGCCCCCGACGCCGCACTCGACCCCCACGCCCGCGCGACCCTCGCCAAGGCCGCGGCGGAGAACTTCCCCGTCGCCCCCGCCTTCCTGCCGCGCGCCTGGCGCGACGGCCTGACGGCCGTCTACGGCTACGCCCGCCTCGTCGACGACATCGGCGACGGCGACCTCGCCCCCGGTGGCCGCGACGCCGTGCTCCTCGGCCTGGAACCGGCCGCCGTCGACGACCGGCTCGCCATGCTCGACGCCTTCGAGGCCGACCTGCTGCGCGTCTTCGGCTCCGCCGACGGCCCGCCCCGCCACCCCCTGTTGCTGGCCCTGCGGCCCGTCGTCCGCGACCACGGCCTCACCCCCGAGCCCTTCCTCGGGCTGATCGAGGCCAACCGCCAGGACCAGCGCGTCTCCCGCTACGAGACGTACGGGGACCTGCTGGACTACTGCGAGCTCTCCGCCAACCCGGTCGGCCGCCTCGTGCTCTCCCTCACCGGTACGAGCACCCCCGAGCGGGTGCGCCGCTCCGACGCCGTCTGCACCGCCCTCCAGATCGCCGAACACCTCCAGGACGTCACCGAGGACCTCGGCCGCGACCGGATCTACCTCCCGGCCGAGGACATGCGCCGCTTCCACGTCGCCGAGGCCGACCTGCGGGCGGCGTCCGCCGGCGCCTCCGTGCGCTCCCTGGTCGCGTTCGAATCTGAACGCGCACGCGAGCTCCTGAATGAAGGCACCCCCCTCGTGGGTAGCGTGCACGGCAGGCTACGGCTGTTGCTCGCGGGATTCGTGGGAGGGGGGCGAGCCGCCCTGCGAGCGATTTCGGCCGCCGGCTTCGACGTGCTTCCCGGCCCGCCCAAGCCCACCAGGAGCCTCCTGCTCCGCGAGGTGGCCGCCGTATTGCGCACAGCGCCGAGAAAGGGGTGAGCCCGAACGTGGAGGGCCCCACACACGCGTCCGCACCGTCAGCTCCGGTCCTCGCGGCCTACAGCTATTGCGAGGCCGTCACCGGCACGCAGGCGCGCAACTTCGCGTACGGCATCAGGCTGCTGCCCACCGACAAGCGGCAGGCGATGTCCGCGCTGTACGCCTTCTCGCGGCGCGTGGACGACATCGGCGACGGCACGCTGGCGCCCGAGGCCAAGCTCGTCCGGCTGGAGGAGACGCGCGCCCTGCTCGGCCGGATCCGGTCCGAGGAGATCGCGGAGGACGACACCGACCCGGTCGCCGTCGCCCTCGCGCACGCCGCGCGCCGCTTCCCCATCCCCCTCGGCGGCCTCGACGAACTCATCGACGGCGTCCTGATGGACGTCCGCGGCCAGGAGTACGAGACCTGGGACGACCTCAAGGCCTACTGCCGCTGCGTGGCCGGAGCCATCGGACGGCTCTCGCTCGGCGTCTTCGGCACGGTGAACACCGGCGGCCTCGGCGCCGCCGAAGCGGCCCGCGCCGACGAGTACGCCGACACCCTGGGCCTGGCCCTGCAACTCACCAACATCCTCAGGGACGTTCGCGAGGACGCGGCCAACGGACGCACCTACCTCCCGGCCGAGGACCTCGCCAAGTTCGGCTGCTCGGAAGGCTTCCGCGGCGAGCGGATGCCGCCCGGATCCGACTTCGCCGGCCTCGTCCACCACGAAGTACGGCGCGCCCGGGCCCTGTTCGTCGAGGGCTACCGGCTGCTGCCGATGCTCGACCGGCGCAGCGGCGCCTGCGTGGCCGCGATGGCCGGGATCTACCGCCGCCTCCTGGACCGCATCGAGCGCGAACCCGAGGCGGTGCTGCGCGGACGCGTCTCGCTGCCGACCCACGAGAAGGCGTACGTGGCCGTCCGCGGCCTCTCGGGCCTCGACGCCCGCACCATCTCCCGCCAGAGCACGCGGAGGCGCATCTGATGGCCCGCACGAGGACCCGCGGCCCCGCCGCATCCCTCCCGGCAGGTCCGGCGGGCGGCCGGGCAACCCCGCCGCGGGCGGCGGCGTCTCTCCGGGCGGGCGAAGCCGGGCCCCGGGCCGCGGCGGGATCCGCCGCGCCCGCACCCACCGACCAGAACGGCCACCGCACCACGGGGGAGGACGCATGAGCAGCGCGCCGCAGCACGCGCCGCAGGACGCCGGCCGGCGTGCCGTCGTCGTCGGCGGCGGCCTCGCCGGAGTCACCGCCGCGCTCCAACTCGCCGACGCCGGACTCCAGGTGACCCTGCTCGAAGGCCGCCCCCGGCTCGGCGGCCTCGCCTTCTCCTTCAAGCGCGGCGAGCTCACCGTCGACAACGGCCAGCACGTCTACCTGCGGTGCTGCACCGCCTACCGGTGGTTCCTGGACCGCGTAGACGGCGCCGCCCTCGCCCCCCTCCAGGACCGGCTCGACGTCCCCGTGCTCGACGTCGCCCACCCCGGCGGACCGCGCCTGGGCCGGCTGCGCCGCAGCGCCCTGCCCGTCCCGCTGCACCTGGCCGCCTCGCTGGCCCGCTACCCGCACCTCTCCCTCGCCGAACGGGCGAGCGTCGGCCGCGCCGCCCTCGCCCTGCGCCGCCTCGACCCCGCCGACCCGGCGCTCGACGGCCTCGACTTCGCCACCTGGCTGGCCCGCTACGGCCAGTCCCCGCGCACCATCGAAGCCCTCTGGGACCTCGTCGGCATCGCCACCCTCAACGCCACCGCCGAGCAGTCCTCACTGGGCCTGGCCGCCATGGTCTTCAAGACCGGCCTGCTCTCCGAGAACGGCGCAGCCGACATCGGCTGGGCCCGCGTACCGCTGGGCGACCTCCACGACACCCTCGCCCGCAAGGCCCTCGACGCCGCCGGCGTACGCACCGAACTGCGCACCCGGGTCACCTGCCTCTCCCGTACCGGCGAAGGCCACTGGCGCGTCGACACCGAGGAGGAGTCCCTCCGGGCGGGCACCGTCGTCCTCGCCGTCCCGCAGCGCGACGCGCACGCCCTGCTGCCGCCCGGCGCGCTCGCCGACCCGGACAAGCTCCTCGACATCGGCACCGCGCCCATCCTCAACGTCCACGTCGTGTACGACCGCAAGGTGCTCCGGCAGCCCTTCTTCGCCGCGCTCGGATCGCCCGTCCAATGGGTGTTCGACCGCACCGACGCCTCCGGGCTCACCGACGGCGGCCAGTACCTGGCCCTGTCCCAGTCGGTCGCCCAGGACGACATCGACGAACCCGTCTCGGTGCTGCGCACCAAGTACCTGCCCGAGCTGGAGCGGCTGCTGCCCGCCGCCCGCGGCGCGAAGGTACGCGACTTCTTCGTCACCCGGGAACGCACCGCCACCTTCGCCCCCACCCCGGGCGTCGGCCGGCTGCGCCCCGGCCACCGGACCGACACGCCGGGGCTCTATCTCGCCGGTGCGTGGACCGCCACCGGCTGGCCCGCGACCATGGAGAGCGCCGTCCGCAGCGGCCTCGGCGCCGCGCGAGCGGCGCTCGAGACCCTCGGCCGCCCCGCCGGACATCCTCCGCAGGAGGCGGCATGACGACGAGCACGACCAACAGCACGACCGGCACAGCACGTACAGGAACCAGAGGAGAGCCAGTGAACCCGGGGAACCCGGCTGTCGAGAACACGGCTGCCAGTGTGGGCACGGCCGGCGGGGAGAAGGCGGACACGCTCGCCCTCCTGGAACGCGGCCGCACGCTGTCGACCCCCGTGCTCCGCGCCGCCGTAGACCGGCTCGCGGCGCCCATGGACACCGTCGCCGCCTACCACTTCGGCTGGATCGACGCCCAGGGCAACCCGGCGGACGGCGACGGCGGCAAGGCCGTGCGCCCCGCCCTCGCCCTGCTCTCCGCCGAGGCCGCGGGCGCCTCCGCGGAGGTCGGCATCCCCGGTGCCGTCGCCGTGGAGCTCGTCCACAACTTCTCGCTGCTGCACGACGACCTGATGGACGGCGACGAGCAGCGCCGCCACCGCGACACGGTGTGGAAGGTGCACGGACCGGCGCTGGCGATCCTCGTCGGCGACGCCCTCTTCGCCCTCGCCAACGAGGTCCTCCTGGAGCTCGGCAC
>NZ_JBHWBP010000031.1:0-41354 GCF_042735575.1 Streptomyces sp. NPDC059564
GCGACCGGGACCTCCCAGCGCGAGCCGAGGCCCGCGGCGACCACGTTCTTCGCGACCCAGCGCATGGCGTAGGCGGCGGAGCGGTCGACCTTGGACGGGTCCTTGCCGGAGAAGGCGCCGCCGCCGTGGCGGGCCATGCCGCCGTACGTGTCGATGATGATCTTGCGGCCGGTCAGGCCGGCGTCGCCCATCGGGCCGCCGATCTCGAAGCGGCCGGTCGGGTTCACCAGCAGCCGGTACCCGTCGGTGTCCAGCTTGATGCCGTCGGCGGCCAGCTGGGCCAGCACGTGCTCGACCACCTGCTCGCGGATGTCGGGGGTGAGCAGCGCGTCCAGGTCGACCTCCGCGGCGTGCTGCGTGGACACCACCACCGTGTCGAGGCGGGCCGGCCGGTCGCCGTCGTACTCGATGGTGACCTGGGTCTTGCCGTCGGGGCGCAGGTAGGGGACGGTGCCGTCCTTGCGGACCTGCGTCAGGCGGCGGGAGAGCCGGTGCGCGATGTGGATCGGCAGCGGCATCAGCTCGGGCGTCTCGTCCGTCGCGTAGCCGAACATCAGGCCCTGGTCGCCCGCGCCCTGCCGGTCGAGCTCGTCGCCCTCGCCCTGGACGCGCCGCTCGTACGCCGTGTCCACGCCCTGCGCGATGTCCGGGGACTGGGCGCCGATGGACACCGACACGCCGCAGGAGGCGCCGTCGAAGCCCTTCTCCGAGGAGTCGTAGCCGATCGCCAGGATCTTCTCGCGGACGAGCTGCGCGATCGGCGCGTACGCCTTCGTCGTCACCTCGCCCGCGATGTGTACGAGACCGGTCGTGATGAGGGTCTCCACGGCCACGCGCGAGGTCGGGTCCTCGGTGAGGAGCGCGTCGAGGATGGTGTCGCTGATCTGGTCGGCGATCTTGTCGGGGTGGCCCTCGGTCACGGACTCCGAGGTGAACAGGCGACGGGACATGGCTCTCCGATGGCGGGGGGACGGGCGGGGGCGTCGTGCGGGCGGACCCATGCTGGCCAGGGGCCCTGGAGGTCCGCTCAACGTCGGGTCACTTCACGCCGGGCAGGCCCAGCAGCCGGGGCACGATCTGGTCGGGGCCCGGCTGCGCGGCCAGGGCGGCCGCCGCGGCCCTGGTGGAGGCGCGCAGCCCCTCGTCGTCGAGGAGCGTCTTCAGCAGCCGCGCGTCGACGTCCTCGGGGTCCCGGTTCAGGCCGAGACCGCAGCGCTCGATCATCGCGGCGTTGATCCAGTTGTCGGCGCCGTGGGGCATGGCCAGCTGGGGGACACCGGCGTGCGCGGAGGTCAGCGTGGTGCCGGAACCGCCGTGGTGGATGATCGCGTCGCAGGTGGTCAGCAGGGTGCTCAGCGGGGTCCAGCCGACGACCCGTACGTTGCCGGGCAGCGTGCCGAGCGAGTCGAGGTCGGGGTCGTCGCCCAGGGCGAGCACGAACTCCGCGTCCACCTCGGAGGCCGCGTTCAGCACGCTCTCCAGGCTGCCGATGCCGGCCACGTGCGGCACGGTGGTGCCCAGGGTGACGCAGACGCGCGGGCGCTCCTTGGGCCGTGCCATCCAGTCGGGCAGGGTGCCGCCGCCGTGGAAGGGGACGGAACGCATCGTCCAGCCCTCGCCCTTGCCGTGCATCATGTGCTCGGGGGCGAAGTACAGCGAGGTGATGGCCGGCAGCTCCACCGGTACGCCCACGCGCTCGTACAGGGGCGTCAGGTACGGCAGGAAGCGCTCGGCCATGTCCCCTTCGCGCAGGAAACTGAACCCGTGCTCCACGGCCGGGATGCCCAGCGCCCTGGCCGTGACCAGCGCGGCGCCCTGGAGCTTCGAGTACACGATGAGGTCCGGCTGCCAGGCCGTCGCGAACTCCAGGGTCCCGTCGAGCATCAGGTCGCTGACCCGGGAGAACTTCTCGAGGATGACGTCCGGGGTCTCCAGGGTCTTGGCGATGGCCAGGCCCCGCTCGCGCATGGCGCGCGTCCGCTCCTGCGCCGAGCCGACCTTGGGGAAGACCGAGGCGAAATCGGCTCCCGGAGAGACCTCGCGGACGGCGAAGCCCGCGTGCGCCGCGGCCTCGGTGGAAACGCCCGAGGTGGCTACGACGACGTCGTGTCCGGCGGTGCGGAACGCCCACGCCAGACCCGACAGCGGATACAGGTGGTCAAAGCCCGGAGAGACGGCGAACAGTACGCGCATGCGTCGACCTCGAATCAAAAGCGCTGGTGGACCGTGCTGTCGGCGCAGACTGTGCCGCGCGCTGCTCGACGGCGGCTCGGGGAGCGCCTGACGGGGCCGTACGTCCACCGGGAGTCGAGGGGGGCGAGAGGTGTGCGCGAGGGACTTCCGCAAGCCTCGACGCGGTCCGGGGCGAGCCGGTCCGGACGGGTCCAGCGGGAGGAAAGCGATGTACGAGAACAAGAGCCAGGCGCAGATGTACGACCGGCTGTACCAGGACCGCAAGGACTACGACGCCGAGGCCGCCCAGGTCGCCGGGTTCGTCCGCGCGCGCAAGGCCGGGGCCTCCTCCCTGCTGGACGTGGCCTGCGGCACCGGCATCCACCTCGCCGCCTTCGGCAAGCACTTCGACCGTGTCGCCGGCCTCGACCTGTCCGAGTGGATGGCGGACGTCGCCTCGGAGCGGCTGGGGGGCGTGCCCGTACACCGGGGCGACATGCGGGACTTCGAGCTCGGCGAGACCTTCGACTCCGTCGTGTGCATGTTCAGCTCGATCGGCTACCTGCGCACCGTCGAGGACCTGGACTCCGCGGTCGCCGCGATGACCCGTCACCTCGCCGAGGACGGCGTCCTGGCCGTCGAGCCCTGGTACTTCCCGGACACCTTCCTGCCCGGGCACGTGTCCACGCACGCGCTGGGGGACGGCCACCGGGGCATCTCCCGCGTCTCCCACTCCACGCTGGTCGACGGCAACGTCACGCGGATGGAGATCCACTACCTGGTCGCCGACTCCGAGGCCGGCATCCAGCACCGCAGCGAGATCGACCTCCTCACCCTCTTCTCCCGCGAGGACTACACGAACGCGTTCCGCAAGAGCGGGCTGGCCGTGGAGTACGTGGAGACGGGCGGCGGCCGCCCCGGATTCTTCCTCGGCACCCGCGCCTAGCCGCGTATGCGAACCGGCAGGTGCTCGAACCGGATTCGAGGGGGAGTGGAGCGGCCGCTCGTACCGTCCCTGCCATGCAGAACCCCACCCCGGAACGCCTGGACCGCAAGCTGCTCGTCCTTGCGGGCACGCTGCTCATAGGCGCCATCGCATCCCTGCTGGACTCCACGATCGTCAGCGTCGCGCTCAACGACATCTCGGCCGATCTGGACGCGTCGGAGTCGGCGCTCTCCTGGGTGAGCACCTCCTACCTCCTCACCCTGGCGCTGGTGACGCCGCTCGTCGGCTGGGCCGTCGACCGGTTCGGCAACAAACGGATGTGGATGTGCGCCCTGGCGGTGTTCCTGGGCGGTTCGGTGCTGTGCGGGACGGCGTGGTCGGTCGAGAGCCTGATCGCGTTCCGCGTCGTGAAGGGCATCGGCGGCGGCATGGTGCTGCCGATGGTGCAGACGATCCTCGCCCAGGCCGCGGGGCCCAAGCGCTTCGGCCGGGTGATGAGCCTGGTGGGCATCCCCGGGCAGCTGGCTCCGATCCTGGGGCCGGTCGTCGGCGGGCTCATCATCGACGCGGCCGGCTGGCGCTGGATCTTCTTCGTCAACGTCCCGCTGATCCTCGTGGCGCTGGCGCTGGCGCGCAAGGTCCTGCCGGCCTCGGCCCCGGGCGGGGACGCCAGGGTGGACCGCGTCGGTGTCATGCTGCTCCCGCCCGGCATGGTGGCGCTCGTGTACGGATTCTCGCGGGTGCGGGAAGTGGCGCAGCTGACGGACCCGCTGACGCTGGCGGTCCTGCTCGCCGGCCTGGCCCTGGTCGCCGCGTTCTGCGTGCACTCCGCGCGCTCCGCCGACCCGCTCGTCGACGTGGGGCTGTTCCGCTCCCGCGCCTTCTCCTCCTCCTCGATGCTGGTGTTCCTCAACGCCGTGGCCGTCTACGGCCCGCTGTTCGTGCTGCCGCTCTTCTACGCCCGCTACCTCGGCTACGACAGCTCCACCATCGGCTGGCTCCTCGCCCCCCAGGGCCTCGGCATGCTGATCGGCATCTCGGCCGCCGGGTGGCTCACGGACCGCTACGACCCCCGGCTGCTGATCCTGGGTGCCACCGTCCTGTCCGTGGCCGGCACCGTCGGCTTCACCCGGCTCTCCGCCGGCTCGGACGACCTGCTCCTCGGTCTCTCGCTGGGGCTGCGGGGCCTGGGCCTCGGCGTCGTCGGCGTGTCCATCCTCATCACCGCCTACCTCGACATCCCGAGCGACCGGATCCCCCGCGGCACCGTCATGATCGCGGTGGTGCAGCGCGTCGGGGCCTCGTTCGGGACCGCGATGGTCGCCCTGCTGCTGTCGGTGAACCTCGGCCCCTCCACCGCTTCGGGCGGCCCGGCCGAGGACCCCGCCGCGTACGCCAACACCTTCTGGTGGGTGCTCGCCATGGTGGCGGCGATGGTCGTGCCCACGCTCTTCATGCCGAAGCGGCCCCGGGCGCAGGCCCCCGCCAAGGACGGGGCGGTGCGGCCGGAGCCGGAACACGACCGGTGCTGAGCGTCCGCGCCCTCAGAACAGGGCGGAGACGGGTCCGGCCACGCCGACCGGGACCGCCTCCGCCCGCGCCGCGCCGCGGGCCGACTCCGCGACCGACATCACGTACTCCCCGTAACCGGACTTCCGCAGCAGCCAGCCGAGCCGGTGGCACTGGTCGGCGTCGATGAAGCCCATCTGCAGGGCGACCTCCTCGACGCAGGCGACGCGCAGGCCCTGGCGCCGCTCCAGGGTCTGGATGTACTGCGAGGCCTCCAGCAGCGAATCGTGCGTGCCCGTGTCCAGCCAGGCGAAGCCGCGCCCCAGGTCGACGAGCGAGGCCTTGCCGCGGGCCAGGTACTCGAGGTTGACGTCCGTGATCTCCAGTTCCCCGCGCGGAGAGGGGGTCAGGCCCCGGGCGATGGAGACCACGTCGTTGTCGTAGAAGTACAGGCCCGTGATGGCCCGGTTGGACTTCGGACGGGCCGGCTTCTCCTCGATGGAGACGAGCCTGCCGTCCGCGTCGGTCTCGCCCACGCCGTACCGCTCCGGGTCGCGCACGGGGTAGCCGAACAGCAGTGCCCCCTGCGTGTGCGGGACGTGGCGGCGCAGCAGCTGGGCGAAGCCCGGGCCGTGGAAGACGTTGTCGCCGAGGACCAGGGCGACGGAGTCGTCGCCGATGTGCCCGGCGCCGATGACGAACGCCTCGGCGAGGCCGCGGGGTTCGGCCTGCTCGGCGTACGACAGGTTCAGGCCCAGGGAGCTGCCGTCGCCGAGGACGCGGCGGAACTGGGGCAGGTCCACCGGCGAGCTGATGACGAGGATGTCCCGGACTCCGGCGAGCATCAGCACGGACAGCGGGTAGTAGATCATCGGCTTGTCGTAGACGGGCAGCAGCTGCTTCGAGATCCCGAGGGTGAGCGGGTGCAGCCGGGTACCGTTCCCGCCGGCCAGGATGATTCCCTTCACGGACAATCTCACCTCATGTCGTCGTCGCCTCGTGCGCGGGGCCCCGAGTACCGGAACGAGCCTGTGTCCGACCGGTCGAGGGAGCCTCGAAGGCCACAAGCGGAAGGCGGAAGAGGGGGGCGGCCGTGGCGGCCGCCCCCCTCTTCTTCCCCTTCCTCGCGGTGGGTCAGCCGATGGTGAGGACGACCTTGCCGCGGCCGTGACCGCTCTCGACGTCCCGGTGGGCCTCGGCGGCCCGCGCGAGCGGGTACGCCTCACGGATGTGGATGTTCACCTTGCCCTGGACGTACAGGTCGACCAGCTCGCCGAGGCGCTCGGCCGAGCGGGCTCCCGCGACCGCCGGCAGGCCCAGTTCCAGGGCGGCCTCGTCGGCGATCATGGTGGTGACCCGGGCGCGGTCCTTGGCCACCTCGACGGAGGCGCGCAGGGCTTCGGGGCCCGCCGCGTCGACGGCCGCGTCCACGCCCTCGGGCGCGATGGCCCGTACCCGCTCCGCCAGGCCCTCGCCGTAGGTCACGGGGATGGCGCCCAGCGCGCGCAGGTGGTCGTGGTTGCGCTCGCTGGCCGTTCCGATGACCCGGGCCGCGCCCCAGGCGAGGGCGAGCTGTACGGCGAAGGTGCCGAAACCGCCGGCGGCGGCGTTGACGAGCACCGTGTCGCCGGGGTGGACGCCCACCGTGGACAGGGCCATGTGCGCGCCCTGGCCGTTGCCGGAGAATCCGGCCGCGACCTCCCACGGCATGGCCGCGGGCTTGCGGACGATCTGGTCCGCCGGGACGGTGACGTACTCGGCGTACCCGCCGAGCACGCCGTAGCCGAGCACCTCCTCGCCCGCCGCGAAGGCGCCCACGCCCTCACCGACCTGGTCGATCGTCCCGGCGAACTCGTTGCCGAGCACCATGGGGAACTCCCGCTTGATGAACGGCGGGGTCCAGCCGCCGCGCACGCGGACGTCGAAGGGCAGTACCCCGGCGGCCCGGACGCGTACGCGTACCTCGCCGGGACCGGCCTCGACGTCCTTGACCGTGGTCTCCCGCAGCACCTCGGGTGCGCCGAACTCGGACAGAGCGGCTGCTCGCATCGTGGGGTCCTTTCAGCACTTCATCGGTTGAGCACACATAAGGTGATCAATTGATCAGTTCGCATCCTGCTCGAGTCGGCGTTTGACCGCGTCGAGTATCAGCCGGACCTTGGAGCTCAGCTCCGTCCGGACGAAGCCCCGCGCGGTCCCGGTCGACGTGCCGTCGCCGAGGACGGCGGCGACGCCGGACTCCTTGATGACGACCGTCTGCACGGAGCGGACGACGGTGGCGCCGGCCTGCTGCGTCAGCAGCCACCGCACGTGGTGGGACGCGCCCAGCGGAGGCAGCAGCAGCTGCTTGTACGCGATCTTGGCGGCGGGCAGGCCGACGCGGGCGGCGCGGGTGGTGAAGGTGCCGCCGTGGCGCTCGATGGTGTCGAGTTCGAGGACGTGGGTGTGCCCCTCGCCCTCACCCCGTACGTCGGCCCGTGCCACGTGTTCCATGTACGCGGGCCAGTTCCCGGCCTCGTACAGGGCGGCGAACACCTCGGCGGCGGGAGCGGCGACGGTGACCGTGTCCTCCACGGTGACCAGCACCTCGGGCCGCAGCTCGGCCGCTTCGCGGACCGCCGCCACCTCGGAGAGCGCGATGCCCTCGATGGTGGCGAGGGTGGTCTCGGCCGCGGCCCGGTCCTCCTCCTTGAGGCGGAACTCGTGCTCCAGGCGGACCACGCACCCGCCGTCCGGGGCCGGCTCTACCACCCAGGAGCGGTACATGGACTCCAGCTGCGGCGGCAGGGATTCCGGCCGGAACTCGACGCGCAGGGCGGCCTCGTCGACCCGGCGCAGCGCGACCCAGTGCTCGACGGCGCCGTCGTAGTGGCCCCACATGCCGATCCGGTCGAAGTCGCCGTCACGGCCGAGGTTCTCGAGGTGGACGAAGGACGCGAAGATGCGGGGCCAGTTGTCCTCGTCCGCGAGCAGCCGGTGGACCGCCCGCGCGTCGGCCCGTACCGGCGTCTCGTGCTCGGTCCGGTGGAATGGTGACTGTGCCATGGGCTCCTCTTCCGTGGTGCCGGTCAGTTGTGCCAGCGCGCCGCGCGGATGACGCCCGCGGGGGTCGTCACGGAGCCGACGGCGATGCCGGAGTCGTTGACGGCGTAGGCCTCGCTCGGTCCGGACCAGGCGACGCCGAGGTCGGTGACGGCGCCGTTCTCGTCCCAGGTCACGGCGTGGTAGACGCCGCCCGGCGAGTACGAGAACCCGGCCGCGACGCCCTTGTTGTTGATGCCGTAGGCGGCGGTTCCGGTGTGGCCGGGGAGCGGCGGCAGGGCGGCGAGCTGGCCGTGCCGGTTCCAGCGGACGGCGTGGTACGGGCCGTCGTAGAACTTGCCGGCCTTGAAGGAGTTGCCCACGACGACGCCGAAGTCGTTGATCCAGCTGGCCTGGCTGGAGTCGTCGCCCGGCAGGATGCCGCCGAGGGCGACGGGGGTGCCGTCGGGGTTCCAGCGGACGGCGTTCTGGAAGCCGTTCTGGAGGGAGTAGCCGACGGTGGTGGCCGTGCTGTTGATGGATCCGGCGGAGCTGGCGGTGCCGCCCGCGAGCGGGGCGAGGTGGACGGCCTTGCCGTTCAGGTTCCAGCGCATGGCCTTGTAGACGTTGTCCGGGGTGGCCGAGAACCCGACGACGTCCCCGAGGGAGTTGACCGCGTAGGCACGGCTCTTGACGGAGCCGGGCAGCGCCTCCAGCTGGGTGGGGCCGCTGTTGGAGCGCCACACGACGGCGTGCTCGGACTTGTCGGCGCCGACCGACTTGCCGACGGTGACCCCGGAGCCGTTGACGATGAAGGCCGAGCCGCCGACGTCTCCGGGCAGTGTGCCCAGGTCGGACACGGTCCCGGTCGCGGACCAGCGGACCGGGCGGGTGACGCCCTGGGCGTTGTCGGAGTAGCCGACCGTGACACCGTTCGGGCCGATCCCGTACGCCAGGCTCGTGGTGCCGCCCGGCAGCGTGCCGAGGTCGGTGACCGAGACGGTCGCGTGCGCGGGCAGCGCGGCTGCCGTCACCAGGGCCGCCGTGCCGAGCGCGAGGCCGGCTCCTCGCAGTGCGCGGGACAGCGGGTTGAGTCTCATCTTCCGGGATTCCTCTCGGTGGTGGGGATGGAGATGGTGGTGGGGCGGTGTGGGGGTGCGCCGAGGGCGGGGGCGAGCCGTCGATTCGGCTGGAAAACGGCTGTGCGGCCACGATGGCGGGCCCGGCTCAACTCGGACTCGAGAGGCGCGGTGGAGCCTCGGCGCGAGGACGCGCCTGTGCGGGAGAGGGGAATGCGGATGAGCGAGGCCACGAGCGGGGCGGGCGCCGGCTACGTGCCGGCCGAGCTGTACACGGAGGTGCAGCAGTTCTACGCCCGGCAGATGAATCTCCTGGAGGGGCCGGCGGCGGACCCGGACGCGTGGGCGCGGACCTTCACCGAGGACGCCGTCTTCGCGACGGCGGGCGAGCCGGAGCCGCCGGCCGGGCGGGAGAACCTGCGGGACACCGTGCGCGCGGGAGTGGAGCACATCGCCGCGCAGGGGCTGGACTTCCGGCACTGGTTCGGGATGGTCGGCGTCGAGCGGCGGCCGGACGACACGCTGCGCACCCGCTACTACGCGCTGGCGATGGCCACGGCGCGGGGCGGCCCCCTGAAGGTCCGCGGGTCCATGCTCTGCCACGACGAGCTGGTCCGGGGGGACGACGGACGGCTGCTCGTGCGCCGGCGCAGCCTGGACGCGGACGGGCGGGAGCGCTGAGGTTCCGCGGGCCGCGGGCCGGCGGGGGAAGCACGCGGGGGCGTTGACGGCTCGGTGCCGTCAGCGCCCCCGGTGTGCGTCGTTCACGGGCCCGTTCAGATGCGGGCCATCAGGAGTTCCGTGACGGCCTTCAGGTCGTCCGGGGTGAGGTGGGCGGTCAGGGCGTCCGCGATGGTCTCCGGGGACTGCGTGGAGATCGTGATGCGCGGGGCCGGGGCGGCGGGCGCCGGGGCGGGTTCTGCCGCGGCGCCTTCGGTGGTGCCGGTGCCGGTGCCGGTGCCGGTGGCCGTGGCGTTCGCCGTGGTGCCGGCGGAGGGCGTCGGGCGGGTGCGCTGGCGGGGCGGGTTGACGGTGTTGATGCTCTCGTCGGCGGCCGCGGCCTGGGCCTCCTGCGGGAGGCGGCCGATGCGGCGGGCCGGCTCGACCTTCAGCTCGCCCGTCTCCACCTTCTCCTGGAGGGTGGGCGTCAGGTTGAGCAGGGTCAGCCGCTGGGAGACCCAGGCCGCCGTCTTGCCGATCCGCTTGGCGACCTGCGCCTGGGAGCCGTGGACGTCGACCAGCTCCTGGAGGGCGCGGGCCTGGTCCATGGGAGCCACGTCGACCCGGTGGACGTTGGCGATGAGGGCCGATTCCAGGATGTCCGCCGCCGACGCGGACAGGGCGTCGTTCACGTGGATCTGGATGGTCTTCAGGCCCGCCAGGTGGGCGGCCGCGAGGCGCCGGTTCCCGTCGATGACCACGTACGGGGCGCGGCCCAGGCCGTCGGTCGCGCCGGGGTGGGCCTCCATGAAGGCCATCCGGGTCGCGACCGCGAGGGGCTGGAGCTGGCCCCGTACGGTCAGGGACTCGGCCAGCTCCTCTAGGTCCGTGAGGTCCTCGCGGAGGTTGAAGGGGTTGTGGGCGAGGGCGTCGATGGGCACCTCGGACGGCGGGACCACCCCGGAGGTGGGGGCGCCCGTGGCCTCGGCGATGGCGGCGCGCCGGGAGCTCACGCCGACCGGCTGGGCGCGGGCGAAGGAAGCCGATACCCCGAGTTTGTCGGCCTTGCTCATGAGATCTCCCTTGCGAGGGCGCGCAGGGCCACGGCCTGGTCGCCCTTGGGTGCGTAGACGAACAGCGGCTGCTTCACGCGGACGGCCTCGCGCTGTTCCTTGAGGTCGGGGACGATCGCCACGACCCGCGGATCCTTTATGTCCATCCAGGCCTGGAGCGAGGACGTCGCGATGTAGCCGCGGCGGCCGTCGTAGAGGTTCACGACGAGGCCGAGGTAGTCGATGTCGAGGCTGAGGTCGTCGCGCAGGTCGTTGATCTGGGAGGTGAGCAGGTCGTACGCGTCGGCGGAGGAGTCCTCGGCCTGTACGACGATCAGCGCGCCGGAGGCGCCCGGCTGTTCGGCGTTGCGGCGGCGGCCGTAGTAGATGGCGGCGTCCATGCTGAGGCCGAGGCTGGGCGGGCAGTCGATGAGGATGACGTCGTAGTCGGCCTCGACGGGGGAGAGGGCGCGTTCGAGGGCGGCCTCGCGGGCGCGGACCGTGGAGAGGCGGACGTCGAGGAGGAAGGCGTCCGTGCAGGCGGGGAGGATGTGGAGGCGGTCGCCGAAGCGGTCGTCCGGGATGCGGACGATCAGGTCGGAGAGCGGGCCCTTGGCCTCGCCCGCCATGTGGCAGGTGAGGCTGTCGCCGCCGATGGGGAGGGGCTGCTGGCCGAGCTGCTTGGTGAGGTGGCCCTGCGGGTCGAAGTCGACGAGCAGGACGCGCATGCCGAGGCCCGGGAGGTCTTCCAGGTCCAGCGGGGTGGCCGGCGGGTGGGGGTGCTCGCTGTCCTCGGCCGGGGCGAGGCGCGCCAGTTGGCGGGCGATGCGGACCGGGTGGAGGGAGGACGGGTCCTCCGCGAGGGCCTCGGCGGTGCCGGCGGTGATGGCGGTCTTGCCGACGCCGCCCTTCTGGTTGCACACGACGATGCGGCGGACCACGGCGGGCCGCTTGACGGTGGGGGCCGGGTTCAACTCCAGCCAGAGGCGGACGGCTTGGGCGAGGCCCTGGATGAGGGAGACGCCGCGGTCCTTGGAATCGGTGCGGAAGGACTCCCACTGGCCGGCCGGGAGCCACGTCGAGAAGGACTCGGCGCCGGAGGTGTCGACGGGGGAGGGGGCGGACGCGAGGGCGCTCCATTGGGCGATGCCCTGGTGGACGGCGTCCTGGATGTCGACCCGCAGCTGGGCGGTGCGGATCTTCAACTCCTGGCGGAGCCACGGGGGGAGCTTGGAGACGACCTTCTCTCGGTCGCTCTGGGACGAGGGCGAAGTCATGAGAGGGACTTTACTAACGTTCTGGGGTGCGTGTGGGCGCCACGCTTGGGTTTTGCTAACGAAATGGCTTGGGGGTGGGGGTCCGTCGGGTGCTGTCGTCCGCCGTCAGCCGGTGGTGACGGGCGCCGGGGTGGTGTTCAGGCCGAGCGCGGTGCGGCAGGCGGTGGAGCCCGCCGGGTCGAAGAAGGGCATCCGGCGTGCGGGGACGATCCCCGGGAGGAGGTAGTTCCACAGGTCGACGACCCGGGCGTGCAGGTCCTCGCGGCCGGTGCGGACGTGCGAGGTGACCTGGATGCCGGTGAACGAGCCGACGAGGAAGGTCGAGAGGGCGCGTACGTCGTGCGAGGGCAGGACGTCCCCGCGCTCCCGGGCCGGCGTCAGGCAGTGGACGCAGGCGTCGATCCAGGTGTTGTACGGGTCCGGGTCCGGCTGCGTGAACGAGCCGAGCTCGATGACCAGGCGGATCCCGGCGCGCACGCGGACGTTGGAGCGCAGTCCCGCCGCCATCCGGTGGGTCAGGTCGATGACGGTCTGGAGGCCGGGGTCCTCGATGGCCAGGACGTCCTCGGACACCTGGAACTGCTCGTCCATCAGGGTGCGGGCGAGGGCTTCCTTGGACCGGAAGTGGAAGTACAGGGCGCCCTTGGTGACTCCGGCGTGCCCGACCACGTCGCTGAGGCTGGTGCCGCTGAAGCCGGCCTGGTCGAAGGCGACGGCCGCGCCGTCGAGGATCGCCTGCCGGGTGATCTCCGCCCGTTCCTGCCTGACCCTCGCCACGTGCGTGTCTCCTGTTGCGGTGCTGTCCGGTGGTACGGGGTCAATTTAGGGGGTTCCGGTGAAAGGAAACCAGTCGACCAGTATGTATTGGGGGGTCGGGGGAGGTTGTTTGGGGGATCACGGGTGGTTTGTGCTGTTTCTTTTTGGTGGGGTGGGGCGTTAACGGCGTTAACGCCGTTAACGGTGGGCGGGGTTCACGCGTCGTCGGGGAGGGCGAGCGCGGTGGAGGGAGGGGTCTGACTGACGGTCTGGCACCTCTTGGGGCGGGCGGCTGCTCGGTGGGGGCCGGGTTGAGGGGGACCTGCTGAAGTCGGCGTGGGTTTGGTGCCGGCTCGGGAGGAGGTGGGCAGGGTCGGGCCGTGGCGGGTGGGGTGCTGGTCGCCTTGGCGGTGGTGGTGCTCGCGTGTGGCGCGGGCGGTGCGCTGGCGCGCCGGCTCGGACAGCCGGCGGTGGTCGGGGAGATCGCCGTGGGCATCCTGCTCGGGCCCTCGTTGCTGGGGTGGGCGTGGCCGGAGGGGCAGCGGTGGCTGCTGCCGGGTGAGGTCCTGCCGTACCTGGGGGTGCTGGGCGACCTCGGGCTCATCGCCTTCATGTTCCTGGTGGGGCTGGAGCTGGATCTCGGGCTGCTGCGGGGGCAGGGGCGCGCGGTGGTGGCGGTGAGTCAGGCGAGCGTGTGGGTGCCGCTGGGGTGTGGGGGGCTGTTGGGGCTCGGGCTGTACGGGTCCTTCGCGCCGGAGGGGGTCGGCCGGGCGGAGTTCGCGCTGTTCGTGGCGGTCGCGCTGAGCGTGACCGCCTTTCCGGTGCTGGCCCGGATCCTCACCGAGCAGGGGCTGTACGGGACGCCGGTGGGGGCCCTGGCGATGGCCTGCGCGGCGGTGGTCGACGTGGTCGCCTGGTGCCTGCTGGCGGTGGTCGTCGCCGTGGCGGGAGGTGGTGGGGCGGGGGCCGGGCTGGGGCGGGCCGCGCTGGCCGGGGTGTTCGTGGCGGGGATGTGGTGGGGGGTCCGGCCGTTGCTGGGCCGGGCCGCGCGGTGGCGGTGGCGGCCGGGGCGGGGAGCGGGCGGCGGGGTGGTGGTCGCGCTGTTCGGGGGGCTGTGCCTGGCGGCGTACGCCACCGACGCACTGGGGGTGCACGCGCTGTTCGGGGCCTTCGTCTTCGGGGCGGTGGTGCCGCGCGGGGTGAAGGGGGTCGAGCGGGCGGCGGAGCGGATGCGGGACTTCGCGGTGCCGGTGCTGCTGCCGCTGTTCTTCGTGGGGAGCGGGCTGCGCACCGACGTGGGGGCGTTGGGCGCGGGCGGCGGCGGGGGCTGGCTGTGGGCGGCGGCGGTGCTGGCGGTGGCCGTCGCCGCGAAGTGGGGCTCGGCGACGGCGGCCGCGCTGGCGGCGGGGCGGGGCCGGCGGGACGCCGTACTGCTGGGGGCGCTGATGAACTGCCGGGGGGTCACGGAGCTGGTGGTGCTGAACGTGGGGCTCGGACTGGGGGTGATCGGCGTGGAGCTGTTCACGGTCCTGGTGCTGATGGCCCTGGTGACGACGGCCGTGACGGGGCCGGTGGCGAGGGCGCTGGCCGCGGGGGGTTCGGGCGGCCGCGGGGCGGGCGGCGGGTCCGCGCGGGCGCGTACGCCACGACGCGGGTGACCGGCGGTCGGCGGTGCGCGGCCGGGTGGCCACGCTCCGGTGGGAGTCCGCTCGGGCTCCGGTGGGGGAGCCGAGCGTTGCCGCGACGATGTCATACCCCTGTTCTGGGGCGAACCGCGGAGCCCCCATGGTCAAGCAGGAGCGTGCGGCACGTACGCGGGAGTCTTTGGTGCGCGCGGCCGCGGAGGTGTTCGCGGAGGAGGGCTTCGCCGTCGCCTCGGTCGCCGCGATCAGCGAGCGGGCCGGGGTGACCCCCGGTGCGCTGCACTTCCACTTCGACGGCAAGGACGCTCTGGCGCGGGCCGTCGAGGAGCGCGCCGTCGAGGTGGTGCGGGGGATCACCGGGGCGGGGGGCGATCCGCTGCGGGCGCTGGTCGGATCGACGTACGCCCTGGTGGCGCTGCTCGGCGACGACGTGGTCGTACGGGCCGGGTTCGTGCTCGGTGCGGACCTCGCCCATCGGAGCCGGGTCGATCTGCGGGCGCAATGGCGGCGGTGGGCCGAGGAGTCGCTCGGTTCCGCCGCGCGGGCCGGGCTGCTCGCCGAGGGGGTGCCGGCGCCGGACGCGGCGCGTCTGGTGGTGGCCGCGACGGTCGGGCTGGAGGACCTGGACCCCCTGGGACCCGGCGGGGACGCGCCGCACGCCCTCACCCGGATCTGGTCGGTGATCCTTCCGGGCATCGCCGCTCCCCGCACCCAAGAAACAGACTGGATGGTTTGATTATCTGCCCCGTCAGGGTGTTATATGACCCCTGTTGCGAGGCGGCCGAAGGCTTCCGAACTGTCGCAGGTGTGCGCGTTGCGCACGAAAGTGCAGGTCAGCGGAAGATTCTTGGACGGCGCCGAGATCTCGAACGACCGAAAACAGCATGTCCGGTTTGATATTGACAAACCGTCCGGCCTGTTTTCTACTGACTCTTGCGACTCATCCAAGGACAGGGGAGTACGACGTGGACATCGATGTACTGGGCGCACTCGCCGTGCGGGAGAACGGGATCTCCATCACGCCCACCGCCCCCAAGCCCCGGCAGGTCCTGGCGCTCCTGGCCCTCCATGCCGACCAGGTCGTGCCGGTGTCGGCACTGATCGAGGAGCTGTGGGGCGCGGTACCGCCGCGCAGCGCCCGTACGACGCTGCAGACGTACGTCCTCCAGCTGCGCGCGCTCATCGCGACCGCGCTGGAGGGCACCGACGGGGCGCGGACGGCGAAGGACGTGCTCGTCACGCTGCCCGGGGGCTACCTGCTGAGCAGCGGTGGCGGGACCAGCGACGTGAAGGAGTTCGACCGGCTGGCGGCGCTGGGCTACCGGGCCATGGACGCCGGGGACTTCCCGACCTCCGCGCAGCGGCTGCGCGAGGCGCTCGCGCTGTGGTCCGGGCCCGCGTTCGCCGACGTGCACGGCGGGGTGCAGCTGGACATGGAGACGCGGCGGCTGGACGAGATCCGGCTGTGCGCGCTCGACCAGCGCATCGAGGCCGACCTGAAGCTGGGGCGGCACCGGGAACTGCTGGCGGAGCTGACGGTGCTGGTGAGCCGCTACCGGACGCACGAGAACCTGCACGGGCAGTTCATGATCGCCCTGCACCGGTCCGGGCGGCGCGGGGAGGCCCTGGACGTGTACCAGCGGCTGCGCGCCACGCTCGTACGGGACCTGGGGCTGGAGCCGTCCACCGCGCTGCGCCGGTTGCAGCGCTCGATCCTGATGGCGGGTCCGGAGAGCGCGGGCGCGGGCGCGGCGGTGGCGGCGGGCGTGGGCAAGGCGCCGGCGGTGACCGCGGTGACCGGGACGGCGCGGGCGGCCGCCGACCGGCTCGTACGGGCCTGAACCGGCGGGCCGGTGCCGGGTGCCGGCGCGGGTGCCGGGTACGGCCGGGCGGGCGCCGGGTGCGCCCGGCGGCCGGGCGGCGGCGCCGGGCGCGGTGCGCGGGTGCGGAGCGGGCGTACGTGCGGGCGGGGACGGAACGGGGCGGAAGGAGACGGAGCGGTGCAGGAGAGGTCGGAGCGGACCCGTAGGCGGTTGGTCTTCGCCGGGGCCGAGTTGTTCCACCGCAGCGGATACGCCAACGCCACGCTCGGCGAGATCGCGGGCGCGGCCGGGGTGACGAAGGGGGCGCTGTACTTCCACTTCGCCTCCAAGGACGAACTCGCGGACGCCGTGCAGCGACGGGGCTGCGGTCTGCTGCGCGAAGCGGTGCGCGGGCTGAACGAGAGCGGTGCCTCGCCCCTGCAGGCGCTGATCGACGCGACGCACTGGCTGGCGCGGACGCTGCACGAGGAACCGGCGATCCCGGCGAGTTTCCGGATCACCAAGGAGTGCGCCGGGCACCAGTCGGCGCAGCTGGACCTGCAGGGTGCGTGGCTCGCGGCGGTCTCCGACCTGCTGCGGATGGCGCGGGACACCGGGGAGCTGCCGCTCGACGCGATGGCCGGCGGCGCCGGTGACGGGCTTTCGGCCGCCGAGCGGTGGGAGAGCGCCGAGGCCCTGGTCGCGGCGGCCGTCTGCGGCATCGAGGTGCTGTCCGGGACCGGGCTGTCGTACCGGGAACTGCGGCGGAAGGTGGCCGCCCTGTGGGGGCTGCTGCTGCCGAGCCTGGTGGGGCGGGTGCGGGCGCGCGAGTACCGGACGGACGCCGGTGAAGCGGCGGCGACGGGCGGGGTGCGCGGCTACGAGTTCTTCGGGAGCGCGGTCTAGGCCCGTGCGCCCGCACACGGGCACCCGGGCCGGAGCGCGGAAGCGGGCTCCGGCGAGGGGCCCGGCGGTATCGGTGCGATTCGACGAACCACGAAGGGGGAGACCATGAAGATCCAGGTTCTGGGTCCGCTGAGTGCCGAGGTCGACGAGGACTCGATCGTGCCGACGGCGGCCAAGCCGCGGCAGATCCTCGCGCTCCTCGCGCTGCACCCCGGGCAGGTGATGCCGGTGCCCACCCTCATGGAGGAGATCTGGGGCCAGGACCTGCCCGCCAGCGCGCTGACCACCGTGCAGACCTACATCCTGCAGCTGCGCCGCAGGCTCGGCACCGCCATGGGGCCGGGCCGGCCGGGCGGTGCGAAGGAGGTCCTCACGACGCGGCACGGCGGGTACCTGCTCCAGGTGCCGCCGGAGTCCGTCGACGTGAACACGTACGAGAGCCTCGTCGCCCGGGGGCAGAGCGCCTTCGAGGGCGGCGACGACCGGGCCTCGGCGGACCTGCTGCGGGAGGCGCTCGCGCTGTGGCGGGGGCCCGCGCTGGTCGACGTACGGGTGGGGCCGGTCCTGGAGATCGAGGTCCTGCGGCTGGCGGCGAGCCGGCTGGTGGCGGTGGAGCGGCGCATCGACGTCGACCTGCGCCTCGGGCGGCACACCGAACTCCTCGCGGAGCTGACCGAGCTGACCGCGCGCCACCCGCAGCACGAGGGGCTGCACTCCCAGCTGATGGTGGCGCTGTACCGGTCCGGGCGGCAGGCCGCGGCCCTGGACGTGTTCCGGCGGCTGCGCGGCCGGCTGATCGGGGAGCTGGGCGTCGAGCCGTCGCCGCAGCTGCGGCGGCTGCACCAGGCGATGCTGACGGTGGACCCGGCCCTGGACGTACCGGCCGGCCCCAAGCGCGGCTCGACCTTCGACCTCTACGCCGCCTGACCACCGGGGGCCGTCCCGGCAGCGTGACGCGGGGATGGCAGGGTGGGGGGATGGACGATCTCGGGGTGGGGCTGACGCCGTTCCGGCTCGACGTGGCGCAGGAGGACCTCGACGACCTCGACGGGCGGCTGCGCCGGGTGCGGTGGCCCGATGAGCTCGACGGGGTGGGGCGGGCCTACGGGATGCCGCTCGGCGAGATGCGGGAGCTCGTGCGGTACTGGCGCGAGGAGTACGACTGGCGGGCCGCCGAGGCCCGGCTGAACGAGTGGCCGCAGTTCACCACCGTCATCGACGGGGCACGGGTGCACTTCGCGCACGTCCGCTCGCCCGAACCGGACGCCACGCCGCTGTTGATGACGCACGGCTGGCCGGGGTCCTTCGTGGAGTTCCAGCGGGTCGCGGGCCCGCTGACGGATCCGCGGGCGCACGGCGGGGACCCCGCCGACGCCTTCCACCTCGTCCTGCCGAGCATCCCCGGCTTCGGGCTGTCCGGGCCGACGACCTCGACCGGCTGGGAGTTCAAGCGGGTCGCGCGGGCCTTCGGCGTGCTGATGGAGCGGCTCGGGTACGGGGCGTACGGGGTCCAGGGCGGTGACTGGGGCGCGGCGGTCTCGCGCGAGCTGGGGCGGCTGCTGCCCGGGCGGGTGACCGGGGTGCACCTGAACCTGCTGCCCGGGGCGGGGGCCACCGCCGAGCCCGGCGGGGCCGAACTGGCCGCGCTGAGCCCGGCCGAGCGGGAGCGGACGCTGGCCTCCTGGGAGCGGCAGCGGGTCTGGGCGCGGGAGCGGCAGGGCTACGCGGACATCCAGGCGACCCGGCCGCAGACCCTCGCGTACGGGCTGAACGATTCGCCGGCCGGGCTGCTCGCCTGGATCGGGGAGAAGTTCACGGAGTGGGCTGACCCGCGGTGTCCGGTCGACCGGGACCAGATGCTGACCAACGTGATGCTGTACTGGCTGACCGGCACCGCCGGTTCCGCGGCCCGCATCTACTACGAGCGCGCGCACGCCGACTACTACGGGCAGCCGCCCGAGGTGTCGGCCACCCCGACCGCCCTCGCCGACTTCCCCCGGGACAACTTCATCCCGCTGCGGCACGTCGCCGCGCGCACCGACGCCGTGGTGCGCTGGACCTCGTACGACCGGGGCGGCCACTTCCCGGCGATGGAGGTGCCGGAGCTGCTGGTGGGGGACATCCGGAGCTTCTTCCGGGAGCTCGCCCGGTCCGGAGGGGCCGCCGGGGGCGCCGTGTCCGGCATGTGAAATCCCGCGGGCGGGGTCCCGCGGAGCTGTGATCATCACACGGTGAACAGCGAACAGCGGACCCCTCCCGTCCTGGTCGGCGACGAACGGGCGACCCTCACCAGCATCCTGCAGTGGCAGCGCGACACCCTGATGGTGAAGTGCGCGGGCCTCACCGACGAGCAGCTGCGGCGCAAGGCCGTCGCGCCGTCCGGGCTGAGCCTGCTCGGGCTGGTGCGGCACCTGGCCGAGGTGGAGCGCGGCTGGTTCCGCAACGTGGTGGGCGGTGAGGACGTACGCGGCTACTTCCCGAAGAACGAGGCCGGGGAGTGGACGGAGTTCCACGTCGAGGACGCGGATCCGGCGGAGTCGTTCCGGATCTGGGAGGACACCTGCGCGCGGTCGCGTGCCGTCGTGGACGCCGCGGAATCCCTCGACGTCCAGGGCCGCTACGGGGAGCAGGCGTACTCCCTGCACTACGTGCTGGCCCACATGATCGAGGAGTACGCCCGGCACAACGGGCACGCCGACCTGTTGCGCGAGGCGATCGACGGGGTCACCGGGGAGTAGCCGCCCCGCGCCCGGTCAGGGCTGCGGTGCGGCGACGGTGCGGTCGACGGCGTCCAGGGCGCTCTGCCAGGGGAAGTGCGGCGGGGCGTCGACGCCGGGCGGGCCGGGGACGAAGCCGCCCTCGCCGTAGAGCAGTTCGGCGCCCGCGGCGCGCAGCACGGCCAGCGAAGGCTCGAACCGGGGGTGCGCGGCGAGCGCGGAGTTGGTGCACGGCACGGCGACGACGGGCGTGCCCTTGCCGAGGGCCTCGGCGGCGATCCCGACGACGAGGCGGTCGGTGAGGCCGAGGGCCCACGCGTTGACCGAGTTGAAGGTGGCGGGCGCGAAGAGCAGGGCGTCGGCCGGGGGCCACACGTCCGGCTCACCGGGCATCTTGTACTGCCAGCGCACCGGGTTGCCGGTCAGGGCGGCGAGCCCGTCGAGGCTCCCGGACACCCACTGCGCCGCCGCCGGGGTCAGGCCGAGGCACACGTCCCAGCCGCGCGACTGCGCGTCCTCGATCACGTGGGCCACGTCGAACACCGGCGGGGCGGCGGAGCAGAGCAGGTACAGAGTCCTCGTCATACCGTCATGTGATCACATTCCGAGCGCCGGGTCAGCCCATGGTGATCTTGGTCGCGAAGGCGTCGAGGTTCCCCCACATGCGGGCGAGCCGCTCGTCCAGGGTCAGCGACTCCTCGTAGCGCGCGGTGCGCAGCTTCGGCTGGCGCTTGCCGCGCACGTACAGGGGGCAGGCGAGGTCGGCGCAGATGTACGTCCCGACGGTGTTGCCCTCGCGGCCGCGGGCGCCCGCCAGGGGTGCGGCGAGCAGGGTGACCCCGGAGGAGGCGTGCCCGGTCAGGCAGATCTGGCAGAGGCTGGACTTGAGCGCGCTGGTGCGGCTGACGGACGGCACGCGCAGGGACATCCCCACCGGGCCTTCGTCGCGGGGCAGCACGAGGTGGGCGCGCAGCGGCGCGCCCGGATCGACCCACCCCAGGAAGTCCAGGTCCTGCCAGGGCAGTTCGGCGAAGTCGAGCGGCAGGCGCAGCCGTGAGGCCTCGCCCTTGGTGCAGTTCACGAAGGATGAGCGGATCTGTTTCTCGCTGAGCGGTTCCACGGGAGACGACCCTAATACCCCGTCCGGCCGGCGCGCACCCGGGTTTCCGCAGGCCGGACGGGTGGCGGGCCGTTACGTCAGGGCCAGGACGCCCACCGGCTCGTCGCCGCTGAGTTCGCCGGTGCGGTGGAAGCCGAGGCCCGCGTAGAAGGGCTCGGGCGTGCCCTCGCCGGTGTGCCAGGAGACGTACGCCCGGTCGGCGCCGCGGCGGCGGAGCTCTTCGAGGACCGCCTGCACCGCGAAGCGGCCGTAGCCCTTGCCCTGGTGGCCGGCCGCGATGTTCAGGCGCCACAGGCCGGAGCGGCGGTGCTCCGGGTCCTTCGCCGGGTCCCAGACGATGTCGAGGAACGCCATGACGAAGCCGACGACCTCGTCCCCGTCGACCACGGCCCGCGGCCAGGCGGTCTCCCCGTGGACGCAGGCCTCTGCGAGGGACTTCTGGACGGGGGACACGAGGCGCTCCTGGCCCGGGTGGACCCGTACGGCGCACACCGCGTCGAAATTGTCCGGTGTGACCGGCACCAGGCGGAGTGAAGAACTGATCATGTGCTCAGCATCTCAGGCGCGCTCCAGCCGCCCGCCGGTCTCTTGGAAAAGAACAGCGCAGCCGGTATATTTTTGCTCCCGGGGGGATGGTCAGCCCGCCAGGTCCTCGGCTTCCGCGGCCGCCAGCTCCTGCGAGTGGGCCAAGGCTTCGTTGTAGACGTTCAGTCCGCGACTCTCGGAGATGTCAACGGAGGTGAGAACCGAGGACTGCACGATGCTGGGCAGCAGGTGGCGCATGAGCGCGGAGACCCTGATCACCAGGTCCGCGTAGTCGGTGAGGGCCTGGGACATGGACTGGATCCCGGCGTAGGTGCCCACGATGACGTCGGCGGTCTCGGCCGGATCGACATGGGGGAGCAGCTCGCCCTGGCGCTGGGCCTTCTCCAGGCGTTCGCGTACCGGCACGGCCCATGTGCGGAACGGCCCGCTGCGGTCGAGGCCCTGTGCCAGCTGGTCCATCGTCAGCCGTACGCCCGCGCGGACCATCGCGTCGGTCTGCAGGCGGTAGGTGTGCAGCATGACGATGTCCACGACCTCCTGGACCTTGATCGCGCGGTCGGGGATGACGAGGTTCTGGTTCTGCGCGTTGAGGACCCCGAACGCCAGGTCTTCCTTCGACTGGAAGTGGAAGTACAGGGCGCCCTTGGTCACCCCCGCCGCCGCGAGGATCTCGGAGATCGTGGCCGCCTGGTAGCCGCGTTCTTCGAAGACCTTGGCCGCCGCGGCGAGGATCGCCTGTCGCGTGCGGATGGCTCGGACCTGCTCAGCCACTCCTGGCTCCTTTCCCTCAAGGATTCTCGGAGCGTCGGAAGCCCTGGTGCAAACCGCCCGTCCCGTACGTATCTTACAGCGGGTAACTCTTACGCAAACCCTGGACGGGTCGCAAGGCGTGCCCGAGACCGGAAGGACGGACCATGATTCTCGTGACGGGTGCCACCGGGACGGTGGGGCGGGAGGTGCTGCGCCGCATCGGTCCCCGCCCTGCGGTCCGGGTCATGGCGCGGAAACCGGAACGTGTCACGGCCGTGCCGGGAACGGTCGAGGCCGTCCACGGGGACTACGACGACCCGGACTCGCTCGCCCGGGCCGTGCGGGGGGTGGACACCGCCCTCCTGGTGACCAGCCGCGTCGGCCGCGACGACGACGCGCGGTTCCTGCGGGCCGCCCGGTCGGCCGGGGTCCGGCACGTGGTGAAGCTTTCCGCGGCCGCCGTCGAGGACGACCGGGCCGATGACCTCATCACCCGCTGGCAGCGGGAGAACGAGGAGACCCTGCGCGGGTCGGGGATGGAGTGGACGCTGCTGCGCCCGCGCTCCTTCATGTCCAACACCCTGTCCTGGGCGGGACCGGTGCGTGCGGAGGGCGTCGTACGGGGCTTGTACGGGACGTCGGCGAACGCCTGCGTCGATCCGGCGGACATCGCGGAGGTGGCCGTGCGGGCGCTCACCGAGTTCGGGCACGCCGGGCGCGTACACACCCTGACCGGGCCCGAGGCCCTCACGGCGGTGGAGCAGACGGCCCAGCTCTCCGCCCTGTTGGGCCGTCCGCTGCGGTTCGAGGAGTGGGAGCCGGACCAGGCCCGTGTCCTGTGGAGCACGCGCCATCCGGCGGCCGTGGTGGAGGCGCTGTTGCAGAGTGCCGAGCGGCAGCGTGCCGGGGCGAAGGCCGGGGTGGGGAACACGGTCCGGGAGGTGGCCGGCAGGCCGGCCCGCTCGTTCCGGCAGTGGGCCGGCGAGCATCTGGCGGCTTTCACACCGCACTGAACGACTTGCTCAGCCGATGTACGGGGCCGCCGTCACGGTGGAGCTGAAGACGAGGTGGCCGTCCTGGTGGCCCGTCACGAACACCGTCTCCTCGCCGCCGGGTGCGCCGTCGTGCACGCGCTCGGCCGCGATGGCGCACGGCACGTCGAGTTCGGCGTAGCGCTTGAAATCGCCGGAAATGCTGAGCGGGAGCAGGGAGGAGCGCCCGAGGGCGGCCGCCGTGGCCTGCCGCGCGGCCTCCAGGAGCACCATGCCCGGTACGTGGTCCATCGGGTGGTCGAAGAGGACGGGGTGGAGGGGGTCCACTCTCAGCTGCCAGCGGTCCGGCTCGCCGGCCGGGGAGAGCACGACGTCGGTCGGCGACAGCCGGCCCACGCTCTGCGGCGCGGCGGGGGCGGTCAGCGGAAGCGGCTTGTGGCCGGGCAGCAGCGTGTGCGGGGGCCGTATGCGCCGGTACACGGCCGGAGTGGTGCAGGTGTAGGAGACGTGTCCGGTCGCCACGATGTGGCCGTCGCGGCGGATGACCGCTTCGTACTCCAGACCGCCCAGGTCGCCGCCCCGCCGTCTGACCTCGGTGCAGGTGACGTCGATGTCGAGGGAGGCGGGCGTCCGCTGGACCTGGAGGTGCTCCGGGACGACGGTCAGGCTGAGGTCCCACAACAGGAAGTGGTGGCCGAAAGGGACCCCGAACTCGGCGTGGCCCAGCAGGCTGCCGATCTGCCGGATCGTTTCGACACACATGAGCGGGTCGTGGTAGCCGCCCGCGATCGGGGTGTAGAAGCTGTGGCCGCGGGGCCACTGGGCGCTGACGGTGAAACGGGTCTGGTCGACGCGTTCCCAGTCCGTGAGCAGGACTTCGGCGACCGAAGCGCGGTGTACTAATTCCTTCGGGACGGTGGAAGTGAACGAAGCGAAGCGGTGGTCCCGCTGGTTGAGAGGTGGGGCGGCCGTTCGCCAGGCCGGTTCGTAGATCGCTGTGTGCTCGACTTGAAACGTGCTCGCGCTCATTCTTCCCCCTAGACAGCGCTGGCCAGTTACAGGTGTGACTGCGAGAAAAATATATACCAACCGGTTTTTTATCCAGAGGGATCACGACCCTCGATTCCGAAAAATCCGGAGGGGTCTATTCCGGCCACAGGGCACCCCCCCTGCCGCCCCTGCCCCTGCCCCCTCACGCCGCGTCGGATCTCCGCCACACGCACTGAACCATCTCAAGGGGGACCGGAGCGGTGCTCGGGTCGGTTGTCGGACGTCGGATGAAGGCTTGGTGCCGAAGAATGGCCGATTCGCACTGGGCGGCAGGCTTTGCGCCTGGGGCCAAGGCCGGGTGTGGGCCCGCCGTGGTCCCGCCCGCGGCGCCGTGCGGGCAGGGGGGTCCCGGTGTGGAGCCGCCCGGAGTCCGGTTCGCGCAGCCGTGCACTACACGGAGGTGTGCCGGTCCGGGGCCGGTCCGGTCGGCGGTGCGGGCGCCGGCGACCGTCTGTGGCGGGGTGCGGGGGCGCCCCGCGCCCCCGCCCGGGTCGCCTTCACCCTTTGCCGTCGTGAACTTCCCCGCATATGTCGGTGCTTCGTGCCGCCCTGCGGTCCTGGCCGCCGGCCGGGGAACCGGCCACCGGCGCAGTAGGGGGCTGCCCGTGGGTCCCGGCCCGGTGGGCGACAGGTCCGGCTGTTCGGTGGCCGGTCCGTGGCGCGAATGGCCTCCGGTGGCCGCCCCGGTGGGGGTGGGCGGAGCCGGTGTTTCGAGCGCTGCTCCAGTGAAGATCCGACACCGCTCCATCCCTTGCCGAGCGCGAACGCCAGTGAGCAAACCGCTAAAGCGGTTTGTATTGATCATCGAGCTCTGTGATCACGGGACCCCGGGCGGTTTGGAAGCGCATCGTTTCCGCCCCCGTGAGGGGGTCGGCGAGAAGCCCTAGCCAACCAGATGGTCGGTTCTCGGCCGTTTCGTGGCGCGCAGGCGACCTTTCCAGGGTGCTTCTTGTGCCTCTGGGGGGCCTCTAGAGGCACCTGCCAGCCGCCCTCCGGTCTATGAACCCCCAGGTGGAAGGCATTCTTCGGAAGCGCTCCAGGTCGATCGGGGGCGGAAAACGGTACAGCCGGTTTGGTATTGACAAACCGGCTCGGCTGTTTTTTGCTCGTTCCAGCGAAAGTCGAGGGGTCATCCATGGACGAAGCAGGGGAGTACGGCGTGGACATCGATGTACTGGGCGCACTGGCCGTACGGGAGAACGGGGTCTCCATCACGCCGACCGCGGCGAAGCCCCGGCAGGTGCTGGCCCTGCTCGCACTCCACGCGGACCAGGTGGTCCCGGTCGCCGCGCTGATCGAGGAGCTGTGGGGGGAGCAGCCGCCGCGCAGTGCCCGTACGACGCTCCAGACCTACGTGCTCCAGCTGCGCGGGCTGATCGCCACCGCGCTGGAGGGCGCCGACGGGACGCGGACCCCCAAGGACGTGCTCGTCACGCTGCCCGGCGGCTACATGCTCAGCAGCGCCGGCGGGACCAGCGACGTCCGCGAGTTCGACCGGCTGGCCGGAATGGGCTACCGGGCCATGGACGCCGGGGACTTCCCGGGCGCCGCACGGCTGCTGCGCGAGGCGCTCGCGCTCTGGTCCGGGCCCGCCTTCGCCGACGTCGAGGGCGGCGTCCAGCTGGACATGGAGACGCGGCGCCTGGAGGAGACCCGGCTGTGCGCCCTCGACCAGCGCATCGAGGCCGACCTGCGCCTCGGCCGGCACCGCGAGCTGCTCGCGGAGCTGACCGTGCTGGCCAGCCGCTACCGCATCCACGAGAACCTGCACGGGCAGTTCATGCTGGCCCTGCACCGCTCCGGCCGCCGCGGCGAGGCGCTCAGCGTCTACCAGCGGCTGCGCGCCACGCTGGTCCGCGAGCTCGGCATCGAGCCGTCCTCCGCCCTGCGCAGCCTGCAGCGCTCGATCCTGATGAGCGGACCGGAGAACCCGGCGGAATCCCCGGAGACGGCGCGGAAGCGGCTGGCCCGGGTGGGCTGACCGTTCACCAAAAGATCATTGCCCCCTCATTTTCCGGAACCTTCCGGAAATCCGGGCAACAAATTGAGCACCAGATAACCGGAACAATGATCAAGGACCTGATGTGCGGGTTGAACAGGGGTTCTGGCGTCCAATCGGAAGCCCGAGTTTCGAATCCTTCGGCTGTTCGACTGTTTCGGAGGTCCGCTCGACGTCGGCTTGAGAACGCGGTGACGGAGCCCTGTGCTGCCTTACCGTCATCGGGTCGAATACTGAAAACCGAGAGTATCTCGACGAAATACGGAGGGGAGACGGGAGACCGTGGAGATTCAGGTTCTGGGTCCGTTGAGTGCCGAGGTCAACGGGGCATCGATCGTTCCTACGGCGGGCAAGCCGCGTCAGATCCTGGCGCTTCTCGCGCTCTACCCGGGCCGGGTGATGCCCGTACCGACCCTGATGGAGGAGATCTGGGGGACCAAGCTCCCGGAGAGCGCCCTCACCACCCTTCAGACGTACATCCTCCAGCTGCGCCGCAGGCTCGGCACGGCGATGGGGCCGGGCGCCCCGGGCACGGCCAAGGACGTCCTCGCGACCCGGCACGGCGGATACCTGCTCCAGATCCCGCAGGAGTCCGTGGACGTGCACGCGTACGAGGCCCTCGTGGCCGGCGGCCAGAGCGCCTTCGACGACGGTGACGACGAGCGCGCGGCGCACCTGCTGCGCAAGGCGCTCGACCTGTGGCAGGGGCCGGCGCTGGTGGACGTCAAGGTCGGGCCGATCCTGGAGATCGAGGTGCTGCGGCTGGCCGAGAGCCGGCTGGTCACCACCGAGCGGCGCATCGACGTCGACCTGCGGCTGGGGCGGCACACCGAACTCCTCGCCGAACTCACCGAGTTGATGGCCAGGAACCCGCAGCACGAGGGGCTGCACTCGCAGGCGATGGTCGCGCTCTACCGGTCGGGGCGGCAGGCGACCGCGCTCGACGTGTACCGCAGGCTCCGGGCCCGGCTGATCGGCGAACTGGGCGTGGAGCCCTCGCAGCAGCTGCAGCGCCTGCACCAGGCGATGCTCCGGGTGGACCCGGCGCTCGACGTGGTCGCGGGCCCGCGCCGCAGCTCGACCTTCGACCTCTACGCGGCCTGACGGGAGGGCGCCGCGAAGGGGCGGGGCGGGGGCGGGGCCGGGGCGGGTCTCCAGCGCGGCCGGATCGCGGCACGAGCGGCTCTCCAGCGGGGGCGGCCAGGCTCGCGCTGACCCGGTGTGCGCCGACGCCCCGGCGGACGAGGAGAGAGGCAGCCCATGCAAGCCACGGTCCGGCTGGGACTCACCGATCTGACCCGGATCCTGCGGGTCTGGGGCGGCGAGGAGGACTGCGTCGAAGTGACCGAGGACGTCCAGGACCTCTACTGGATGGAGCTCGGCTACGACTCCCTCTCCGTGCTGCAGACCATCGGCTCCATCGAGCGGAAGTACGACGTCCTCCTCGACGGCGAGCTGCTCGAACTGGCCGACACCCCGAGGCGGTTCCTGCGGCTCGTCAACGAGGTCCTGGGCAGCCGGACCGTCGCCGTGTGATCCTCCGGGACCGGGCGCGTGCGCAATTCGAGCGACATTCCAAGGGGGCTCCGGCGGTTACAGACAGACTCTGCGTCAAGCGTTGAGAGAGGTGTCTGATGTCTGTCGAGCGAGTACACCGGATGTCACACGCGGTCGACGCGGCCGCGCCGACCGGAGTCCTGTACACCCTGGTGGCCGACACCACGCCGTGGCCGCTGTTCCTGCCGGACACCGTGCACGTGGAGAGACTTGACTTCGACGGCACCACGGACCGGTACTCCCAGTGGGCGTCCGCGGACGGGACCCTGCGGCCGTCGCTGTGGCGGCGCACCCTGGACGCGCGGAACCGGCGCGTCGGCTTCCGCCAGGAGCGGCCCGAGGCCCCCGTCACGAGCGCCGGGGGTTCCTGGAGCGTGGAGGAGCTGGCCCCGGGCTGGTCGCGGCTGACGCTGGAGCAGGACATCACCGTCGCCGGGAACCGGACGGCCGACGTCGAGCGGGTGCTGGCGTCCGCGCGGACCGGGGCGAAGTCCGTGCTGGGCCGGCTGGGCGCCCTCGCGGAGCGCTGGCAGCGGCTCGACTCCCTGATGCTGTCCTTCGAGGAGTCCGTACGGATCCAGGGGCCCGCCGAGCCGGTCTACGAGTTCCTCTACCGGGTGGGCTCCTGGCCCGGCCGGGTCGCGCACGTGGTGGGCGCCGACGTCACCGAGGAGCGGGCCGGGGTACAGCGCACCCGCCTGGTCAGCCTCGGCGACGACGGCCTGGCGTACACCACGCAGGCGCTGCGCGTGTGCTTCCCGGCGGCCGGGCGGATCGTCTTCAAGCAGGCGCGGCCGCACCCCCTGCTGGCCGCGCACGCCGGGGAGTGGTCCGTCGAACCGGACGCCACGGGGGTCACCGTGGTGTGCCGGCACGACGTGCTGCTGGACGAGCGCGCGGTGGAGCGGGTGATGGGCCCCGGTACGGAACTCGCGCGGGCGCGCCGGCACGTGCGCGAGGTGCTCGGCCGCGAGAGCCGGGCCACCCTGGAGCCCGCGCAGCAGTACGCGCGGGAGTCGGTCAGGAGCCTGCGCGCGGTGTGAGCGCTGCGGGGCGGCCGCGGTGACGGCCGCCCCGGTCACCGTACGGGGCACCGTGCCGGCGCCGGACCGGTCACGTGCGCGGAGAATTCCGGGCCCGTGGCCCGCACCCCGCACCCCGTGGTCCGGGGGCGGGCCACGGGCCGCTCCGCGTTCCGGGCGCCGCCGCGTCAGCCGCCCCGCCCCGCGCACTCCAGCCCGCGCAGCGTGGCCGGAGCCGCCAGACAGGGCATGACCACCCGCCAGAACCCGGCCAGCGTGCGCGGCGCGAGCCACTGCGGATCGTCCCGGCCCAGCACCTCGAAGCCGAGCGTCGCGGCGACCACCGTCGTCGTGACGCTGTGGCGGTTGAGGCCGGGCAGCAGCGTGCCCTCCTCCTCCGCCTCCGTCAGCAGCCGGTGCACGTACATGTGCCACTCCCTGGGCAGGGCGTAGGACGACGGGTACGTCGGCTCCCGGCCGAGCTGGAAGCCGGCCCGTGCGACGACGTCGGAAAGGAGCAGTCCGGCGAGGGCCTGAGAGCTGTCGGCCAGGGCCTGGAGGGCCGAGGTGCGGCTCTCGTGGACCTCCCGGGCGGCAGCGCGCAGCAGGCGCGCGCCCGACGCCTCGACGGCCGCCGCGACGGCCGCCTTGTTCTCGAAGTGGAAGTGCAGCGCGCCCGGGCTGACGCCGGCTCCGACGCTGATCATGTTCAGCGTCGCCTCTCGGTATCCGCGCCGCCCGAACACCGTCGCGGCTGACTCGATCAGCGCGCGGCGGGTCCGGACGGCGCGTTCTTGTTTGATCACGCATAGCTCCTGTATCAGTTTCCTTCTATTATTAAACCGTCCCGTTGGTATTGGAACCGGGCCCGGGTGGACCCTGGTGACCTGTTTTACGGCGGTTCAAGCCTCCCGGTGGCCCGATTTAGCCCATTTATCGCGAACCTTGCCAAGTTTTGTGGGCTTTGACAAACCGACGAAGCGGTTTGTATCTTCTTGACGTTGACCCAACCGAGCTTGAGGGAGGGGGGCAGATGGACCAGCGGACCCTTGCTGTGCTGGAACCTCACACAGCCACCGCGGGAGCGAACGGCGGGTTTTTGCCGGCCGAAGGCCTGAGAACACCGCACCACATGCCGGCCCAGTCCGCGCTGTGGCGGATCCTCATCGTGGAGAGCAACTCGGTCGATGCCGAGACCCTGGCGCGCGGTCTGCGCCGCCACGGACACGAGGTCGACATCGTGGGCACCGGGAGCGAGGCACTGCGCGCCTACGCCGACGCCGATCTGGTGCTCCTCGACCTGGAACTGCCCGACCTGGACGGCCTGGAGGTCTGCCGGGGCATCCGCGCGGCCCACGAGATCCCCGTGATCGCGGTCACCGGCCGGGGCAGCGAGCTCGACCGGGTCCTCGGCCTCCAGGCGGGCGCGGACGACTACCTGGCCAAGCCCTACGGGTTCCGCGAACTGATGGCGCGCATGGAGGCGGTCATGCGCCGGGCCCGCCCGACCCGGCCCGTCGCCGCCACCATCACCTGCGGGCCGCTGCGGATCGATTCCGGGACGCGCGAGGTGACCCTGGACGGCGTACCCGTCGAGACCACCCGCAAGGAGTTCGACATGCTCTACCTCCTCGCGTCCCATCCCGACACCGTCATACCGCGCAAGATGCTGATGCAGCAGGTGTGGGGCGACTCCTGGTCCCGCCGGACCGTGGACACGCACGTGAGCACCCTGCGCAACAAGATCGGCGCCGGCTGGATCATCACGATCCGCGGCGTCGGCTTCCGCTTCGGCCAGGGCTGAGCCCGGCCCGGCCCACCGCCCCGCCGGCTCGCGGGAGCGGCACCCAGACCACCGCACGAGCCGAGGGGGGAACGACATGACGGTGACGGCACTGTGCCACGGAGAGGGCTGCCGCGGCGGGAACGCCGGCGGACGTCCGGGGCGCCGCACGGCCGCGGGCAGCCGGCTGTGCCGGGCCTGCCGCGAGCACTTCACCGCGGGCCTGGCCGAACTGGCCCACCTCTACGAGGAATGCGGGCGCGTGCTCGGCGGCGCCTCCCCCGGCAGCCTGCGCGAGCGGACGACCGGCGGCGAACTGCCCGGCCTGCCCTTCAACGGCGCCGCGGCCGACGTACGGGCCAAGATGGTCTCCGTACTCGGCTCCTGGAGCGGCCTGGTCGCGCAGCAGCGCGGGTTCACCCCGCCGGCGCGCACCGTCGCCGACCTCACCGCCTTCCTGCTGCGCAACGCCGACTGGCTCGCCGCCCACTCGGCGGCCGCCGAGGTCACCGAGGAGATCGCCCGGCTCGTCCGGGCCGGCCGCCGCGCGGCCTTCCCCGACCCCACCCGCACCATCCGCCTCGGCACCTGCCCCGAGCCCGGCTGCCCCGGCGCCCTCGCCCTGGCGGTGCGCACCGCGACGCGGGCCGCCGGCCCGGCGATCGTCTGCGACGCCGACCCGGGCCACCGCTGGACCAGCGACCAGTGGAGCGTGCTGAGCGACTCGATGGAGTCCGGGCAGGCGCCCGGCGCGGCGGCCGCGGCCACCGAACGCTGGCTCACCGCCGCCGACATCGCACAGCTGTGGCACACCCCGACGGGCACCGTCTACCGGCTGGCGAGCGAGCAGCGGTGGCGCCGGCAGGGCCGCGCGGGCCGCACGTACTACCACGAGGGCGACGTCCGCGCCTGCTTCGAGCGCCGCGCGGAGGCCCGCACCTGATCCACCGGCCGCGCCGCACGACGTTCACCAGGGGTCCGCACTCCGTCCGGTAGGGACCGGACGGAGCGTTCTGACCTGCCCTTGACACGTTCTTGGCCGTTCCCCGACGCAGCGGACCCGCCCTTGTGGAACCTGACCGAGTCCTGAATCCAGCGCCATTGAACGACCGCTCGCGTCCGAAGAACCTTGTAGTCAAGATCCGGTGCACTGTCTCCGGAGGCGAATTCAAGGAGACGTGATGGACGCCCCAGTGATCGTCGTCGGCGCGGGCCCCGCGGGCATGATGCTCGCCGGCGAACTGCGGCTGGCGGGAGTCGCCGTCGTCGTCCTGGAGCGCCTGGAACGGCGTACGGGCGAATCGCGCGGCCTCGGTTTCACCACGCGCACAATGGAGACCTTCGACCAGCGCGGCATCCTCGCCCGCTTCGGGGACATCGAGCGCAGTACGCAGGGCCACTTCGGCGGCCTTCCCCTCGACTTCGGCGTGCTCGACGGGGCCTGCCAGGCGGCCAAGACGGTGCCGCAGTCCGTCACCGAGACGCACCTGGAGGAATGGGCCACGAGCCTGGGCGCCGACATCCGGCGCGGCCACGAGGTGCTCTCGCTGCACGACGACGGCGAGGGCGTCGAGGTCGAGGTGCGCGGCCCCGACGGGACGCACACCCTGCGCGCGGCCTGGCTGGTCGGCTGCGACGGCGGGCGCAGCACCGTGCGCAAGGCGGCCGGCTTCGACTTCCCCGGCTCGGCGGCCACCATGGAGATGTACCTCGCCGACATCAGGGGCATCGAGCTCAAGCCCCGCATGATCGGCGAGAGCCTGCCCGGCGGCATGGTGATGGTGGGCCCGCTCCCCGGCGGCACCACCCGCATCGTCGTCTGCGAACGCGGCACCCCGCCGCGCCGCCGCGAGAGCCCGCCGTCCTTCGAGGAGGTCGCCGCCGCCTGGCAGCGGCTGACCGGCGAGGACATCTCCGCCGCCGAGCCGGTGTGGGTGAGCGCCTTCGGGGACGCCGCCCGGCAGGTCACCGAGTACCGGCGCGGCCGCGTGCTGCTCGCCGGGGACGCGGCGCACATCCACCTGCCGGCCGGCGGACAGGGCATGAACACCGGGATCCAGGACGCGGTCAACCTCGGCTGGAAGCTGGCCTCCGTGGTGCGCGGCCGGGCCCCGCTCGCCCTGCTCGACACCTACCACGCCGAGCGGCACCCCGTCGGCAGGCGACTGCTGATGAACACCCGGGCCCAGGGCCTGCTGTTCCTCAGCGGCGCGGAGGTCCAGCCGCTGCGCGACGCGCTGGGCGAGCTCATGGCGTACGAGGACGTGGCCCGCCACCTCGCCGCCATGGTGACCGGCCTGGAGATCACCTACGACGTCGGCAAGGGCGGCCACCCGCTGCTCGGCCGCCGCATGCCGCACCTGGAACTGGCCGGCCCGGGCGGCCGCACCTCCAGCACCGCACTGCTGCGCCCCGGCCGCGGGGTCCTCCTCGACCTGGCGGACAACCCGCGGCTGCGCCAGCGCGCCGCCGCCTGGTCCGAGCGGGTCGACCTCGTCACCGCCCGGCCCGCCGAGGCGGCCGGGGACCGGGCCCCGTACGAACCGCACGACACCACCGCCCTGCTGATCCGGCCCGACGGGTACGTGGCCTGGGCCGCGCCGGGCAGCCACCACGACCTGCCGATGGCGCTGGAGCGCTGGTTCGGCGCCCCCTGACGGCCCGTACCGCCCGCAGCACCCCCGACGCCCCGCACGGTCAAGCACCCCGACGGCCGCCGCAGCGGCGGGCCGGACGAGCACGTCACGAGGAGGAACCACCCCATGGCAACGCCCACCGCAACGATCGAGCGCGCCCCCTGCGGATCTGCCGAGGAACGCCGCGAGATCGTCCGGGCCGCCCGCAGCGTCCTGGCCCGCGAGGGCTGGACGCGCTCCACCCCCGAGGCGACCGCCGCCGAGGCGGGCGTGTCACCCGCCGCCGTGCAGCGGCACTTCCCCGACCAGGAGCAGCTGCTGCTGAGCGTGCTGCTCGACAGCTCCGCCTCCGTCGCCGCCGCCCTCGCGTCCGTCGCCGAGAGCTACCTGGCGGAGATCACCGACCTGAAGCAGGACCTCATCGCCCTCGGCCGGGCCTGGCTGGCGCCGCTGGAGGCCTTCCGCGAGCACTTCGCGATCGTCCGGCACATCAGTGCCGAGGTCACCCGGCTGCCCGCCGAGGCCGTGGAGAAGTGGCAGGCCACCGGCCCCCGCCAGGCCCGCCGCGAGCTGGCCCGCCGGCTCCAGAGCCTCGCCGCCCGGGGCCTGTTGTCCATCCCCGACGCGGACCAGGCGGCGGAACGTTTCATCCTGCTGGTCCCCTCCGGCGTCGTCCAGCGCTCCTTCCTCGGGGCGCTGCCGCTGCCCCGGGCCGAGTCCGACGCGCTGATCGCCGACGGAGTGGCGGACTTCATCCGCCTGTACCACCCCTGACACCCCCCTCGACGCACCCCCCGATACAGAGGAAAGAGACGTCGCATGCAGCACAGCAACCTGATCGTGGCCCGGATGGACAGCATGTCGAGCGACCAAGTCGCCAAGCTGTTCTCCGAGTTCGACAAGACCGACATGCCGGAGCGGATGGGGACCCTGCGCCGTCGTCTGTTCATGTACAAGGGCCTGTACTTCCACCTGCAGGACTTCGCCGAGGACGACGGCGGCCAGCGCATCCAGGAGTCCCGTACCGACCCGCGCTTCATGAAGATCAGCCACGACCTGCTGCCCTTCATCCAGCCGTACGACCCCGCCACCTGGCGCTCGCCCGCCGACGCCATGGCCACCCGCTTCTACGACTGGTCGGCGTCGGAATGAGGCCCGGCCAGCCCGAGACGAGGGGAGGGCCGCACCGGTGGCTCGCCGGGTAGTCATCACGGGGGTCGGAGTGCTGGCGCCGGGAGGCATCGGCACCCGCGAGTTCTGGAATCTGCTGAGTTCGGGCCGTACGGCGACGCGCGGGATCACCCTCTTCGACGCCTCCGCCTTCCGCTCCCGGGTGGCGGCCGAAGCCGACTTCCTGCCCGAACTGCACGGGATGACCCCGCAGGAGGTCCGCCGCATGGACCGCGCCGCCCAGTTCGGCGTGGTCGCCGCGCGCGAGGCGGTCGCCGACAGCGGCCTGGACCTCGCCGCCGGGGACCCGTACCGCACGGGCGTCAGCATCGGCACCGCCGTGGGGGCCATCGCGGGCCTCGACAAGGCCTACCGCGTGGCCAGCCACGACGGCCGGCTCGCCCTGGTCGACCACATGTACGCGCCGGGCCCGCTCTACGACCACTTCGTGCCGAGCTCCTTCGCGGCGGAAGTGGCCTGGGCCGTCGGCGCGCAGGGCCCGTCCACGGTGGTCTCCACCGGCTGCACCGCCGGGATCGACTCGGTGGCGCACGCCGTCGACCTGATCCGCGAGGGCAGCGCCGACGTCATGGTCGCCGGCGCCACCGACGCCCCCATCACACCGCTCACCCTGGCGTGCTTCGACGCGATCAAGGCGACGACCTCGCTCAACGAGGAACCGGAGACGGCCTCCCGGCCCTTCGACGCCTCCCGCAAGGGCTTCGTCATCGGCGAGGGCGCCGCGGTGTTCGTCCTGGAGGAGCTGGAAGCCGCCCGCCGCCGCGGCGCACACGTCTACGCGGAGATCGCCGGCTACGCCTCCCGCTCCAGCGCCTTCCACATGACGGGACTGCGCCCCGACGGCCGGGAGCTGGCCGAGGCCATCACGGTGGCGCTGGACGAGGCCCGGCTGAACCCGGTCGACATCGACTACGTCAACGCGCACGGCTCGGGGACCAGGCAGAACGACCGCCACGAGACGGCGGCCTACAAGCTGGCTCTCGGCGCGCACGCCTACGGCACCCCCGTGAGCTCGGTCAAATCGATGATCGGGCACTCGCTGGGCTCCGTCGGCTCCATGGAGATCGCCGCGTCCGTCCTCGCGATGGAGCACCACGTGGTGCCGCCCACCGCGAACCTGTTCACTCCCGACCCGGAGTGCGACCTCGACTACGTGCCGCTCGTCGCGCGCGAGCACCGCACCGATGCCGTCCTGACCGTCGGCAGCGGATTCGGCGGGTTCCAGAGCGCGATGGTGCTGGCCCGGCCCGACAGGAGGACCGCATGAGTGCCAGGACCCTGGTCACCGGCATCGGTGTGGCCGCCCCCAGCGGGCTCGGCGTGGAGGACTTCTGGGCGGCCACCCGCATCGGCAAGAACGCCATCGGGCCCGTCACCCGCTTCGACGCCTCCGCCTACCCGTCGCGCCTGGCCGGGGAGATCCACGGCTTCGACCCCAAGGACCACCTGCCGGGCAGGCTCGTCCCGCAGACCGACCGGGTGACCCAGCTCGCCCTCGTCGCCGCGGACTGCGCCTTCGCCGACGCGGGCGTCGCGCCGGGCGAGATCGACCCGTACGACATGGGCGTGGTCACCGCGGCCGGTTCCGGGGGCTTCGAGTTCGGCGAGAACGAGCTGCGCAAGCTCTGGAGCCTGGGCGCCAACCACGTGAGCGCGTACCAGTCCTTCGCCTGGTTCTACGCCGTCAACAGCGGGCAGATCTCCATCCGCAACGATCTGCGCGGCCCCACCGGCGTCGTCATCAGCGACCAGGCGGGCGGACTCGACGCCCTCGCGCACGCCCGGCGCCAGCTCCGCAGGGGCAGCAAGCTCATCGCCACCGGAGGCTTCGACGCCTCGATCTGCTCGCTCGGCTGGGCCTCGCACCTGCACGGCGGCCTGATGTCGACGAGCGACGAGCCCGAGCGCGCCTACCTGCCCTTCGACGAGGCCGCCGCGGGCTACGTACCGGGCGAGGGCGGGGCGCTGCTGATCCTGGAGGACGAGGACAGCGCCCTGGCCCGCGGCGCCCGGACCGTCTACGCCGAGTTCGCCGGCTACGGCTCCACCCTCGACCCCAAGCCGGGCAGCGGACGCGAACCCGGCCTGCGCCGGGCCATCGAGGCGGCGCTCACGGACGCGGCCTGCCACCCCGCCGAGGTCGACGTGGTCTTCGCCGACGGCGCGGCCACCCCGCGCCTGGACCGCGAGGAGGCCGAGGCCATCACCGCCGTGTTCGGCCCGCGCGGGGTGCCGGTCACCGCCCCCAAGACGATGACCGGACGGATCAACTCGGGCGCCGCGCCGATCGACGTGGTCTCGGCGGTCCTGTCCATGCGCGAGGGCCTGATCCCGCCGACCACCAACGTCGAGCTGTCCCCCGCCTACGACCTCGACCTGGTGGCCGTGCGCCCGCGCACCGCGTCGGTGCGCACCGCGCTCGTCCTCGCCCGCGGCCGCGGCGGCTTCAACTCCGCGGTCGTGGTGCGCGCCGTCGACTGACGCCGCACGCCCTCGGCCGGCGCTCCTTGTACCCCGCAGCCGAGATCCCCGGCTGCGGAAGACCTATGAAGGGATTCATTTTGTCCAAGCAGGAATTCACCTTCGACGACCTCAAGCGCATCCTCCTGGACGGCGCCGGCGCGGACGAGGACGTCGACCTCGACGGCGACATCCTCGACAGCGAGTTCGAGACGCTGGGTTACGAGTCGCTGGCGCTGCTGGAGACGGGCGGCCGCATCGAGCGCGAGTTCGGCATCACGCTCGACGACGACGTCTTCACCGACAATCCGACGCCCCGTTCCCTGGTCACGGCCATCAACGAGAGCCTGCGCGCGCTCGTCGACGCCTAGGACCGACCCCTTCGGCGGCGGCCCCCGCGCCGGCGCGGCGGCCGCCGCCCTCCTCACCGTTCCCCTTTCATTTTCTGGAGAAGAGACACATGTCGGATCAGGGCAAGCGGGTCGCCGTCGTCACCGGCGCCACCAGCGGCATCGGGCTGGCCGTGGCGCGGCTGCTGGCCGCGCAGGACCACCGGGTCTTCATCGGCGCCCGCAGCGCGGAGAACGTAGCGGAGACCGTCAAGCAGCTGCAGGACGAGGGCTTCGAGGTCGACGGGGCGGAGGTCGACGTCCGTTCCACCGACGAGGTGCGGGCGTGGATCCGGGCCGCCGTGGACCGTTTCGGCGGCGTGGACGTGGTCGTGAACAACGCCGGGCGTTCGGGCGGCGGCGTGACGGCCGACATCGACGACGAGCTGTGGCACGACGTCATCGACACCAACCTCAACAGCGTCTTCCGCGTCACCCGCGAGGCGCTGACCACCGGTGGGCTGCGCGAGAAGAACCGCGGCCGGATCATCAACATCGCCTCCACGGCCGGCAAGCAGGGCGTGGTGCTGGGCGCCCCGTACTCCGCCTCCAAGCACGGCGTGGTCGGCTTCACCAAGGCCCTGGGCAACGAGCTGGCCCCCACCGGCATCACCGTGAACGCCGTGTGCCCCGGCTACGTCGAGACGCCGATGGCGCAGCGGGTGCGGCAGGGCTACGCGGCCGCGTACAACGCCACCGAGGACGCCATCCTCGAGAAGTTCCAGGCGAAGATCCCGCTGGGCCGCTACTCGACGCCGGAGGAAGTGGCCGGACTGGTCGGCTACCTGGCCTCGGACACCGCCGCCTCCATCACCTCGCAGGCGCTGAACGTCTGCGGTGGTCTCGGCAACTTCTGACCGCGCCGCGGTCCGCCGACGAACCCGCCCGATCCGGTTCCCGATCCGATTCCCGAGGAGTCATCAGCATGACGCAGCCCGGCCTGCGCGAGGTGGAGCACGAGATCACGATCTCGGCCCCGGCCACCGCCGTCTACCGACTGATCGCCGAGGTCAGGAACTGGCCCCGGATCTTCCCGCCGACCATCTACGTCGACCAGGTACCGGAGGGCCCCGGCGAGGAGCGGATCCGGATCTGGGCGACCGCGAACGGCGAGGCCAAGAACTGGACCTCGCGCCGCACCCTGGACGCCGGGGGACTGCGGATCACCTTCCGCCAGGAGATCCCCGCGGCCCCGGTCGCCGCCATGGGCGGCACCTGGATCATCGAGGAGCTCGCCCCGGGCGAGTCCCGGGTCCGGCTGCTGCACGACTACCGGGCCATCGACGACGACCCGGCGTCGCTGGCGTGGATCGACCAGGCCGTCGACCGCAACTCGCGCTCCGAGCTGGCCGCGCTGAAGAAGAACGTCGAGGCCGCGCACGCGGCGGAGGACCTGACGTTCTCCTTCGAGGACACCGTGCAGATAGACGGCTCCGCGAAGGACGTCTACGACTTCGTCAACGAGGCCGACCGCTGGCCCGAGCGGCTGCCGCACGTGGCCACCGTACGGCTCGCCGAGGACACCCCGGGCCTGCAGGAGCTGGAGATGGACACCCGAGCCAAGGACGGCTCGGTGCACACCACCAAGTCCTACCGGGTGACCTTCCCGCACCACAAGATCGCCTACAAGCAGACCACCCTGCCCGGGCTGATGACCCTGCACACCGGCTACTGGACCTTCGCCGAGAACGAGGACGGCGTCGCCGCCTCCTCGCAGCACACGGTCACCATCAACACCGACAACATCGCCAAGGTCCTCGGGGACCAGGCCACGGTCGAGGACGCCAAGCGCTACGTCCACACCGCGCTGAGCACCAACAGCACCGCCACCCTCAACCACGCCAAAGCGTATGCCGAAGGCATCGCACGGGCCGAGAACTAAGGACTGATCATGTCTGGGGACTACACCGAGACCGAGGTGATCGTGGTCGGCGCGGGCCCCGTCGGGCTGCTGCTCGCCGGGGAACTGCGGCTGGCGGGCGCAGACGTGGTGGTCCTCGACAAACTCACCGCGCCGACCACCGAATCGCGGGCGTCCACCCTGCACTCCCGCACCATGGAGATCCTCGACACCCGGGGCCTGCTCGACGCCCTGGGCGAGATACCCGGCGACAGCGCGGGCCACTTCGGGGGGATCCCCTTCGGCCTCGGACTTCCCGGCCCCTACCCCGGCCAGTGGAAGGTCGCGCAGACCCGCCTGGAGGAGGTCCTCGGCCAGTGGGCGGCGGATCTGGGCGCGGACGTGCGGCGCGGCCACGAACTGACCGCGCTGACCGAGGCCGGGGACCTCGTCACCGTCGAGGCGCGCGGCCCGGACGGGACGCCCACCTCCTTCCGCGCCGCGTACGCGGTCGGCTGCGACGGCGAGCACAGCGCCGTACGCGCGCTGGGCGGCTTCGACTTCCCCGGCACCGACGCCGAGCGCGAACTGCTGCGCGCGGACGTGGCCGGGCTCGACATCCCCAACCGCCGCTTCGAGCGCCTGGAGGGCGGACTGGCCATCGCGGCCCGCCGCCCCGACGGGGTGACCCGGGTGATGGTGCACGAGTTCGGGGCCCGCCCCCGGCGCGGGCAGCCCTCCTTCGAGGAGGTCGCCGACACCTGGAAGCGCATCACGGGCGAGGACATCGGCGGCGGCACCCCGCTGTGGGTGAACTCCTTCGGGGACGCCTCCCGGCAGGCCACGAGCTACCGCCGGGGCCGCCTCCTGCTCGCCGGGGACGCCGCGCACCAGCAGATGCCGATCGGCGGCCAGGCCCTCAACCTCGGCCTCCAGGACGCCTTCAACCTCGGCTGGAAGCTGGCCGCCGTCGTCGCCGGGCACAGCGGGGACGAACTCCTCGACAGCTACCACGAGGAGCGCCGCGCCGTCGGCCAGGCCGTGCAGAGCAACATCAGGACCCAGGCCCTGCTGCTCCTCGGCGGCCCCGAGGTCGACGCCGTCCGCGAGGTGTTCGCGGAGCTGACCGCCCACGAGGACGTACGCACCCACCTGGCCGGAATGATCTCCGGCCTGGACGTGCGCTACGGGAACGGCCCGGAGGGCGGCCCGCTGCTCGGCCTGCGCCTGCCGCGGGCCGAAGCGGTGGGGGAGGAGGGCGGGACCACCACCTTCGAACTGCTGCGCGCGGGCCGGGGCCTGCTGCTCCTCGCCCCGGGCGACGAGGCCCGCCGGGAGGAGCTGCGCGCCGCCGCCCGGCCCTGGTCGGACCGGGTGCGCGTGGCGACGGCCGCCGCCACCGAGGACGGGGCGGGCGCCGCGGCGGTGCTGGTGCGCCCGGACGGCCACGTCGTCTGGTCGGACGGACCGGCCGGCGGGGGCGGCCCGGGCGCCGCCCTGGAACGGTGGTTCGGACCGGCGTCGGCCCGTACCCCGCGGCCGGCCGCCGTGCGCGAACCCGTGGCCGTGTCGGCGCCGGCGCCCGCCGTACGGGAGCGCGGGAGCGGCACGGACCGGCTCGCGGGCCGGACCGCGCTCGTCACCGGGTCGAGCCGGGGCATGGGCCGCGCGGCGGCGATCCGGCTGGCGGAGGAGGGCGCGCTCGTCGCGGTCCACTACACCAGCGACGAGCCGGCCGCCCGCGAGGTCGTCGCCTCGGTCGAACGGGACGGCGGGCGCGCCTTCGCCGTACGCGCCGAACTCGGCGTACCGGGAGACGTGGACGCCCTGTTCACCGCCCTGGAAGCGGACCTGCTGGACCGCACCGGCAGCACCGACCTGCACATCCTGGTCAACAACGCCGGTGTGATGGGCGGAGTCGGCCCCGCCGACCTCACCCCCGAGCAGTTCGACCGGATCTTCGCGGTCAACGCGAAGGCCCCGTTCTTCCTGATCCAGCGGGCGCTGCGGAACATGCCCGACGGCGGCCGGATCGTCAACATCTCCTCCGGCCTCACCCGGTTCGCGAACCCGGACGAGATCGCGTACGCGATGAGCAAGGGGGCGCTCGAACAGCTCGCCCTGCACTTCGCGAAGGCGCTGGGCCCCCGGGGCATCACCATCAACTCGGTGGCGCCCGGGATCACGCGCAACGGCAACCCCGTCTTCGACATCCCCGAAGCGGTCGAGCAGATGGCGGCGATGTCCGCCTTCAACCGGGTCGGCGAACCGGAGGACGTGGCCGACGTGGTGGCGTTCCTCGCCACCGACGAGGCCCGCTGGATCACCGGCTCCTTCGTCGACGCCACGGGCGGCACGCTGCTCGGCTGATCCGTCCGCGGCCGTCCGCGGCCGTCCGCGCCGTCACACCGCGCACCACCCAGACCCGCCGGCGCAACCCCGCGCCGCGCCGGCGCCGGGGCGGGCCGCCGGGGATCCC